>DASYCF010001276.1:0-2356 GCA_036500365.1 Byssovorax sp. | reverse complement strand
AGCTTGCCGCGCCGCGCGCCGTGGCCGGCGAGCGCCGCCGCCGCCCCGCCGAGCAGCGCGCGCCGAGCGAACGACGGCGCGCCGAGCCGCCCGAGCCACAGCGCGACGCGGTGATGCGTGTAGCCGCCGAAGAGCTCGTCGCCGCCGTCGCCCGTCAGCGCGACGGTGACCTCGGCCCTCGCGGCCTTCGCGAGGAGGTGCGTCGGCAGCGCGGCGACGTCGGCGAACGGCTCGTCGTACATCGCGACGAGCCGATCGAGATCGAGGAACGCGCGCGCGTCGATCGGCACCTCGCGCAGGCTCCCGCCGAAGCGGTCCGCGGCGACGCGCGCGAACGGGAGCTCGTCGTGCTTCGCGCTGTCGGCGAACGACGCGGTGAACGCGGGGATGCCCGCGCGGCCGAGGTCGGCGAGCGCGGCGAGGACGAGCGTCGAGTCGATGCCGCCGCTCAGGAAGAGGCCCACGGGCACGTCGGCGACGAGCTGCCGCGCGACGGACGCCTTGACGAGCGCGAGCGCCTCGTCGACCGCGTCGTCGAACCGCACCCACGCGCGGCGTCGCACGGCGCGCGCCTCGAAGGGCGCGACGACGGGCGCGCGGCCGAGCTCCTTCACGAGGACGTGCCCCGCGGGCAGGCGATGCAGACCTTCGAAGAACGTGCCCGGCGCGGCGACGAAATGCGTCGTCAAATACGCGTCGATCGCGGGCAGGCTCGGCGCGAACGCGAGCCCCGGCACTTCGAAGAGCGACTTGAGCTCCGACGCGAACACGAGCGCCCCGCCCGCCTCGGCCCAGAAGAGCGGCTTTTGCCCGAAGCGATCCCGGGCGAGCACGAGGCGCCGTCGGCGCGCGTCCCACACGGCGACCGCGAACATCCCGTTGAGGCGAGCGAAGGCGCGATCGCCCTCCTCTTCGTAGAGGTGCACGACGACCTCGGTGTCGCTGTGCGAGCGGAACGTGTGGCCCTTCGCGACGAGCTCGCCGCGCAGCGCGCCGAAGCCGTAGATCTCGCCGTTGAAGGTGACCTGGATCGAGCCGTCCTCGTTCGCCATCGGCTGGGCGGCGTTCGAGGACAGATCGATGATCGAGAGCCTGCGGTGGCCGAGCGCGCACGCCTCGTCGCTCCACGCGCCCTCGCCGTCGGGGCCGCGGTGGGCGATCGCGCGCGTCATCGCCGCGAGCACGGCGGCGCGCTCGCGCATCGGCCCGACGATCCCGGTGATCCCGCACATGCGCTCGACTCTAGCCTCCGCGGCGGCGCGCCGCGCCCGATACGTTGCGCCGCCCGGCGCCGGCGTTCGCGACGCGGCGATGCCGGCAGGCGCGAGGCGGTCTACGATGGGCGCGTGCTGCGCTCCTCGATGCGGCCCTGCGCGCAGCGGGGCGCGGCGTGAAGCCGGGCGAGGTCGTCGCGGGGCGCTTCACCATCGAGCGCCCCGCTGGGTACGGCGCGATGGGCGCCGTCTACCGCGCGATGGACCGGCTCACGGGCGCGCCCGTCGCGCTCAAGGTGCTCCACAAAGAAGGCTCGAAGCGCAACGTCCGCTTCGAGCGCGAGGCGACGCTCCTCGCCGCGCTTCGCCACCCGGCCGTCGTCCGGTACGTGCTCCACGGCGCGACGCCGGCCGGCGCGCCGTTCCTCGCGATGGAGTGGGTCGACGGCGAGACCCTCTCCGATCGACTCACCGACGCGCCGCTCTCGGTCGAGGACTCGATCCTCGTCATGTCGACCATCGCGTCCGCGCTCGCCGAGGCGCACGCGCACGGCGTCGTGCACCGCGACCTCAAGCCGGGGAACGTGCTGCTCGCCGACGGCGACGTGCGCCGCGTGAAGGTCATCGACTTCGGCATCGCGCGGCGCCCCGAGTCCGAGCTCACGGCGACCGGCGTCGCGATCGGCTCGCCCGGGTACATGGCGCCCGAGCAGGCGCGCGGCGACAAGGACATCGACCCGCGCGCCGACGTGTTCTCGCTCGGCTGCGTGCTCTACCGGTGCATCGCGGGCGCGCCGCCGTTCGCCGCCGACGACGTGCGCGCCGTCATCGCGAAGATCCTCGTGACCGAGCCGCCGCCGCTCGCGGAGGTCGCGCCGCACACGCCGGCGCCCCTCGCCGCGCTCGTCACGCGCATGCTGTCGAAGGAGCCGGCGGCCCGCCCGGCAGACGGCGGCGCCGTCGCGGACGCGCTCGCGGCGCTCGGTCCGCGCGGCGACGGGCGCGGGGGCGTGAAGGCGCTCGGCCGCGGGCTCACGGCGTCCGAGCGGCGCCTCGTGTGCGTCGTCGCGGCGGCGAGCCCCGCCGACATCGGATCGCTCGACGAGCCGACGACGCTCTCGTCGAGCGGCACCGCGCTCGTC
>DASYCF010001275.1:0-2577 GCA_036500365.1 Byssovorax sp. | reverse complement strand
ACGACCGCGTGGGCCCCGCGCACGTGGCCGAGGGCGAGGCGCGCCTGCGGGCCGACCTCGGCGCGACCCGGCTCCTGGTGTGCGACGACGGCGCCGGCACGCATTTCAACCTCGTCGGCCGGCACCTCCAGTGGCTCGAGGGCTGGATCGACTCGACGCTCGCCGGCGCACCGCCCGCCGCCTGCCGCTGAGGCCCCGCGCGAACCGCTTGCGGATCGACCGCCGGCGGCGAGATCCTAGGAACATGCGCGCCACCCACAGCCTCGCCGTCGCCGCCGTGCTCGCCCTGCTCGCCGCGCCGCTCGCGGTGTCGTGCGGCGGCGACTCGGCGAACCCGGGCGGCGGCGGCGACGCCGATCGCGACGGCGGGACGGTGTTCGGCGACGGCGGCGTCGTCGAGACGGCCGCGTGCACGAAGGGCAGCGGCACGAAGCCCGTGCAGAAGCCGACGTTCCTGTGGAACGGCCAGACGGACACCGGCTGGTTCTCGTCCCCCGCGATCGTCGAGCTCGACGACGGCCACACGAAGACGCGCGCGCTCGTCGTGCCGTCGTATTCGATCGACACGTTCGACGCGACCGGCACGAACATCTCTCACGTCGACTCGATCGACGATCGGATCTACGCGCCCGCGCCCATCGGCGACTTCGACGGCGACGGCGTGACCGATCTCGCGGTCGGCTCGAGCGACGGCGCCGTCGCCGCGTACAGCTGGTCCTCGAGCGGATGGCAGCTGAAGCCCGGCTGGTCCGGCGCGAGCACGAACAGCGGCGGCGACTCGCCCGAGACGCGCGGCATGGCCGCCGCCGACCTCGACGGCGACGGCAAGGTCGAGCTCGTGTTCACGACGACGAACACGTCCGACACGGGCGCGCAGGTGTTCGTCTTCGAGCCAGACGGCTCGATCTATCAACCGGCCAGCGCGCGGCAGGGCGGCTTCACGGCGTGGCCTCGCTACAACACCGCGTCCGGCGCGGGCAACGACGCGGACTTCAACGGTCAAGGCAACGTGGGTTATGGCTGCTACGGCCTCAACGTCGCCATCGGCCAGCTCGACGACACGCCCGAGCTCGAGATCGTGACGACGTACGACGACCACCAGATCAACGTCTTCGCGAACGACGGGACCAGCCTCCTCGCCTCGGACTACTTCACGAACCCGGCGAACGAGTTCTTGAACGACCGCATGGGATGGGGTCAGTTCATCCGATGGGCGGACTCGACGATCGAGGCCAATCACTATCACGCGCACACGGGCGACTGGCCCGATCCCGGCAACGGGCAGATGTGGCTCCAGTGGACGGCGAGCCCGCCCACCGTCGTCGACCTCGACGGCGACGGGAAGAACGAGGTCATCGGCTTCCCGAACGGCGAGACCGGCGACCCGTACGTGACGCAGGGCTTCTTGTTCGCCGCCTTCGACGGCAACTACGGCGACGGCTCGCACGCGGCGATGCGCCACGCGGGCTTCGACACGTTCCCGATCAGCGCGCAGCCGCCCGTCCGCGCCGACGGCGACTATTACCCGCCGGACGGCGTGCCCGCGCCCGCCGTCGCGAACATCCTCGGCGACGACAAGCCCGAGGTCGTGGTGTCGATCAACGACGGCTTCGTCTACGCGTACGGCGCGGATTCGAAGCTGCTCTGGAAGTACGACGCGACGCACGGGCAAGACCACCACTTCATGAGCGAGCCCGTCATCGCCGACCTCAACGACGACGGCGTGCCCGAGATCGTGTTCGGCACCTACTCGCTCGATCCGAACGGCGGACACCTCATCATCCTCGCCAACACGGGAGAGCTCTTGTTCGACGTGCCGCTCCCGAACCAGGGCTCGAACGGCAACGGCATCGGCATCCCCGCGGCGCCCACGATCGGCGACCTCGACGGCGACGGCCAGCTCGAGATCGCCGTGCTCACGTTCGATCACGGGGTCGACGTGTTCACCGTTCCGGGTTCGAAGACGAACTGCCTCCTGTGGCCGACCGGTCGCGGGAACTACCTGCGCAACGGCCAAGGGCCGAACTACGCGGGGACGACGGGCGCGCCGCCGCCGCGTCCGGCGCGTCGCCCGCGCGCGTGGTAGGCGACGCGCGTCGATGACCGAGCTTCGCCTGCCCGCCCTCGCGACCGCGCACTCGCACGCGTTCCAGCGCGGGATGCGCGGCGAGGCGCAGCGCCCCGGCCCACGCGGGTCCGACGACTTCTGGTCGTGGCGCGCGGCGATGTACGCGCTCGCCGACGCGCTCACGCCCGAGTCGATCCACGCGATCTCGCGCGTCGCCTTCGACGAGCTCTTCCGCGCCGGCGTCCGCACCGTGGGCGAGTTCCACTACGTGCATCACCAGCCGGGCGGCGCGCCGTACGACGAGCGCACGCTCCTCGCCGACCAGGTGGTGCGCGCCGCGCGCGAGGCCGGGCTCCGCGTCGCGCTCCTCCGCGTCGTGTACGCGCGGGCCGGCGCCGGCCGCGAGCCAGAGGGGGCGCAGCGGCGCTTCTCGGACGCGTCGCTCGATCGCGCGCTCGCCGACGTCGACGCGCTCGCGTCGCGCTGGTCGACGGACCCGGGCGTGCGCG
>DASYCF010001274.1:0-2908 GCA_036500365.1 Byssovorax sp. | reverse complement strand
CGGTGGCGATCGCGGTCGCCCGAGCCCGCGCCGCCGCCGATCCTCTCCTGCCGACGGCGGCCGGACAGCGCGTGCGCCTCGTGCTCAACATGCTGGGCGAGGCGAACGCGAAGCGCGCGTCGGCCGTGGTGAACGCGCGCGGCGGCACGAGCTGAGACCGCGACGAGAACTGCGGCGGCGGCCAGGCTCATGACCGCGAGGCGCTTCGCCATCCATACCGCCGACCCGGCGCGCCGAAGCCGGCACCACGGCACGCGGGGTCGTTCAAAACCCCGGCCGCCGCCGCCGTGGTAGGGGTAAGCGCATGGCGATCGCGCTGTTTTGCGGAGACGCGCTGTGCAAGGCCAGCGTCGAGCTGACCCGCGGACGGGAGCCGCCGTGGCCGGTTCGGTGCGAGAAATGCGGCACGTCGCTGTACCCCGGCGACGTCTTCGAGCGGCTCCCTGCGAACGAGCTCGAGCCGAAGCGCGGCGAGCTCCTGACCGAGCGCGCCGGCCGCCGCGTCGCCGTCGCCTCGGCGGAGCTCTGGACGCCTGCCCCGGCGAAGGCGGCGCCCGAGGCCGAACTCGCGAAGCTGCTGTCGATGGTCGACATCGGAGAGCCGAGGCCGACCCCGTGGGGCGGCCGCTCGGTGATCGTCGGGGTGGCCGTCGCGCTGATCGTCGTCGCGGTCGCGGTGTTGCTCGTGCGCTGATCAGGGCACGAGATCAGAAGCCGCGCGGCGCCCGGCGCGCGAGATGGGCCGGCGCATGTCGGAGCGCGACAAGTCAAATGTTGTCATTGACTACATTGATGTAAGCGCTGCCTACATGTCGCGGGACGTGCTACGGTTCGGGCGTGGCGGAGCACTCGATCGCGCCCCGACGCCGCGGGTCGGCGGCGCGCGCCTACCACCACGGCGACCTGCGCCAGGCGCTGCTCGAGCGCGCGATCGTCGTCATCGGCGAGCGCGGGCACCTCGACTTCACGCTGCGCGAGCTCGCGCGCGACCTCGGCGTGTCGCACGCGGCGCCCTACCGACACTTCGCCGACAAGGCCGCGCTCGTGACCGCCCTCGCGGTCGAGGCGTCGGGCGCGCTCGGCGCGAGGATCGAGGCCGCCCTCGCCGGCGCCGGTCGAGCGCTGCGCGCGAGGTTCCTCGCCGCGGGCCGCGCCTACGTCGGCTTCGCCCTCGATCGACCTGCGGAGTTCGCCGCGCTCTTCTCGCCCGAGGTCGACGCGCTCGACCCCGTCGTCGTCGCTTCGAAGGCGCGCATGTTCGGCGTCCTGCTCGCGTTCATCGCCGAGGCGCAGGCCGCCGGCGCGTTCGCGAAGGGCCCGCCCGAGGCGCTCGCCGCCACGATCTGGGCGATGCACCAGGGCCTCGCCGTCCTCGCCGTGAGCGGCGCGTTCGACGCGGATCGCAGGCGGCGCTCGCCCGCGCAGGCGCCCGAGCTCTGGCGCGCGGTCGACGCCGCGAACGTCGCGCTCCTCGACGGCCTCGTCCAGCGCCGTCGCGCGCCGCCTCGGGCGAAGCCCGCGCTCGGCTTCGCGCCGTCGTTCGTGAAGCGGCGCTGACCGCGTTTGCCGCGCGCGCGCGCTGCGCTATGGCGCGCGCATGGCGAAGCGCATCCACGTCGAGCGGCACTTCACCGGCAGCGAGACGGTCCGCGACGTCGTCATCGGCATGTCCGACGGGCTCACGGTGCCGTTCGCGCTCGCCGCCGGCCTCTCCGGCGCGGTCTCGTCGAACTCGCTCGTGCTCACGGCCGGCCTGTCGGAGATCGCGGCCGGCTCGATCGCGATGGGCCTCGGCGGCTTCCTCGCCGCCCGCAGCGACGCCGAGCACTACGACAGCGAGGAGCAGCGCGAGCACGACGAGGTCGTGAAGAAGCCGCGCGAGGAGGAGGCCGAGGTCTTCGAGGCGCTCGCGCGCTACGGGCTCACGCACGCCGAGATCGCGCCCGTCGTCGCCGGCCTCAAGCGCGACAAGGCCGCGTGGGTCGACTTCATGATGCGCTTCGAGCTCGGCCTCGAGCGCCCCGAGCCGCGCCGCGCCCTCACGAGCGCGCTCACGATCGCGGGCGCCTACGTCGTCGGCGGCCTGGTGCCGCTCGCGCCGTACGTCTTCTCGTCGTCGCCGCGCGCGGGCCTCGTCGCGTCGGCCGCCGTCACGCTCGTCGCGCTCGCCGCGTTCGGGTTCGTGAAGGGGCGCTACACGGGCGCGCGCCCGCTGCTCAGCGCGTTGCAGACCGTCGTCGTCGGGAGCCTCGCCGCCGCGGCGGCGTTCGCCCTCGCGCGCGCGTTCACTTGAAGCGAGCCCCGATCAGCGCGACGCCGCGGCCACGGGCGCGCCGGTCGGCAGCGCGTCGCTCCCGGGCACGCGACGGAGCGCCTTGTACGTGCACTCCGACGCCATGTCGGCGCCCGTCGCCTCGTCGACCCACTCGAGGCCGCTGACGCCGTAGAGGTTGCCGACGGGCTGGTGCAGCCAGTAGCGCCGGCCCGCCGTCGCCTCGAGGGCGGCGGCGTCGTGCGTCGAGGTCGCGAACGCCCGGTCCACGTCGTCGCCGCCCTCGATCGTGATCGCGTGCGCGCCCGGCATCGCGGCCCAGCAGAACATGCTCGGGCCCTCGGTCGCGCCGACGAGCACGCCGTTGTCACGCACGATCGACGGCACGAGCGCGCCCATCACGTGCGGCCGCACGACGCAGACCTCTGCGGCGTCGGGCGCGACGGCGTGCGCGTCGGGCCGCCTCACCTCGGCGACGTCGTACGTGGTGCACCCGGAGAGCGGGAGCGCGAGCAGGAGCGAGGTCACGAGCGCGGCGCGGGACATGGGCGCTCTATCCTTCGTCTCCACGCCCGTCTCAAGCGCCACGCACGGTTGCGACGCGAGGGCGCTCCTTGACCTGGTCGATCCGTCGTG
>DASYCF010001273.1:0-2135 GCA_036500365.1 Byssovorax sp. | reverse complement strand
CCGAGCGCCGCGTTCGTCCTGTGCGCGCCTCGCTCGGGGTCGACGCTGCTCCGCTGGCTGCTCGACACGCACCCCGAGGTCGCCTGCCCCGCGGAGACGTACGCCGCGCACGCCGTCGAGGCGGTGATGCCGTTCGTCCGCGCCACGTCGGGGGCGCTGCTCACGGACGAGATGGCGCGGCGCCGCCACGTGATCGAGGAGACGCGGCGCATCGTCGCGCAGCCGCTCAACGCCTACGCGCGCGGCCGCGGCAAGCGCGTGTGGGTCGACAAGTCGCCGACGATCACGATCCAGCAGATCGATCGCGTGTTCGAGATCTTCCCGCGGGCGCGCTACTTTTGCCTCCATCGCCAGTGCCTCGACGTCGTGCACTCGCAGCTCGAGCTGTCGACGTACTCGTATCGGTTCCCCGGGCTCGCGCCGTACGTCGCGCGCACGCCGGAGAACGTCGTCGAGGCCGCCGTGCGCTTCTGGTGCGATCTCACGCAGGCCGAGCTCGCGTTCGAGGCGGCGCGGCCGGCCGTGTCGCTGCGCGTCCGCTACGAGGACGTCGCGCGCGACCCCAAGGCGGCGATGCCGGCGATCTTCGGCCACCTCGGGCTCGAGCCGCCGCCCGACCTCCTCGAGCGCGTCTTCAAGCAAGACCACGGCGAGGGCGCGGGCGATCCGAAGATCTTCTTCACCACCAAAATCGAGGACGCGTCGGGCCGCGGCGCCGTCGTGCCGCACCGCATGTTGACGCCGGCGACGCGCGCGCGCGCCGACGAGCTCTCGAAGCAGCTCGGCTACCCGCCGCTCGGCGAGCCCATGCCGGACGCGCCGCCCACCGTCGAGATGCAGCGGGCGGCCGAGTTCCTGGAGAAGGTGCTGCCGGCCCGCCTCGCGCGGCCGGAGCTCTCGTTCGCGGGCACGACGTGCAAGCTCGTCGTCGGCGACGGCGCCGCCCGCCGCGCGTGGTTCGTCGATCTCCGCGGCGAGACGGCGAAGGTCGACGCGCGCGACGAGGACGCGCAGTGCACGCTCGAGCTCCAGCCCGGCGTGCTCCTCGACCTCGCGAGCCGCGCGCTGAACCCCATCGTCGCGACCGACGACGGGCGCCTCCGGATCACGGGCAGCCGCGAGCTCGCGTTCAAGTTCTACCGCGTCATGTTCATCCTGACCGCGTAGCGGATCGGCCCGCGCGCGGCGGCTAGGCGCGGATTTCCCGCAGGACTTTGGCCCGCAGCGGCGCGGCGGTACACTCGACGCGCGTGACCGACGGCGAGGCCCCCAGGCTGCTCTCGTCCTCCGCGGATGCGGCGGGGCGCGTGCGCGCGCAGCGCATGGTCGGCAGGGTGCTGTCGAAGCGCTACCGCGTCGACGAGGTGCTCGCGCTCGGCGGCATGGGCGCCGTGTACCGCGGCGAGCACATGCTCATGCACAAGCGCATCGCCATCAAGGTGCTGCACCCCGAGATCGAGGGGCTGCCGGACCTCGTGAAGCGCTTCGAGCGCGAGGCGGTGGCGGGCGCGCACATCGTCCACCCGAACGTCGCGTCGGCGACCGACTTCGGCCAGCTCGACGACGGCTCGTATTTCCTCGTGCTCGAGTTCGTGCGCGGCGTGACGCTCCACGAGATCGTGCGGCGCGGCGCCATGCAGCCCGCGCGCGCGGCGAACGTCGCGCGGCAGCTCGCGTGCGCGCTCGAGGCGTGCCACGCGACGGGCATCTACCACCGCGACGTCAAGCCGAAGAACGTCATGGTGACCGAGGATCAGAACGACCTCACGAAGCTCATCGACTTCGGCCTCGCGCGCGTGAACGTCGAGCGCCTGTCGACGCTCACGGCCGAAGAGGACGCGCGCCGATCGCTCGAGGAGGGACGCCTCACGGGCGTCGGCCTCATCTTCGGCACGATCGCGTACCTCGCGCCCGAGGCGGCGCTCGGCATGGACGCGGTCGACGCGCGCAGCGACCTCTACGCGCTCGGGCTCCTGTTCTACGAGATGCTCACGGGCAAGCACCCGTTCGACGCGATCGATCCCGTCGAGCTCTTCCGATTGCAGCGCACCGGGCGCATCCCGCCGTTCGACGAGCGCGCGCCCGACGCGCCGGTGCCCGCCGAGCTCGAGGCGATCGTGATGCGCCTCCTCGAG
>DASYCF010001272.1:0-1947 GCA_036500365.1 Byssovorax sp. | reverse complement strand
GCCCCCCGACGACCCCGCGCCGAACGTCACGCTCGGCGAACGCTTCCCGAAGACGCCCGCCGAGATGGCCGCGCTCGTCGCCGCTGGCCGCGCGGCCGCGCTCGATCTGTGCGCGTTCATCGACGCGTCGCCCACGCCGTTCCACGCCGTGGCCGAGGCCCGGCGCAGGCTCGAGGCGGCCGGGTTCACCGAGCTCGACGAGCGCGAGCCGTGGGCGCTCGGCGCGAACGATCGGCGCTTCGTCGTCCGCGGCGGCACGACGATCCTCGCGCTCGTCGCCGGCACGCGTCCGCCGGCGCGGGAGGGGTTCCGCATGATCGGCGCGCACACCGACTCGCCGTGCCTGCGCGTGAAGCCGAACGCCGACGTCACTGCGCGCGGCTATCAGCAGGTCGGCGTCGAGGTGTATGGCGGCGCGCTCTATTCGACGTGGCTCGATCGCGATCTGTCGATCGCAGGCCGCGTCATGGTCGCCTCGTCGCAGACGACGCTGGAGTCGAGGCTCGTCCGGCTCGAGGGCGCGGTCGCGCGCGTGCCGAACCTCGCCATTCATTTGAACCGCGACGTGAACCGTGAAGGCCTCGTGTTGAACGCGCAGCGCCACCTCGTCCCCGTCGTCGGCCTCGGCAAGGAGCCTGCCCTCAAGGGCGCGCTCGCGAAGGCGCTCGGCGTCACCGAGGCTGCCGTGGTGTCCTGGGATCTCGCGCTGCACGACACCGCGCCTTCGCGCCTCGGCGGGATCGACGAGCCGTTCGTGTTCGCGCCGCGCCTCGACAACCTCGGGAGCAGCCACGGCGCGCTCACGGCGCTCCTCGCCGTCGCCGACTCGCCCGCTCCGCACACGCGGCTCGTCGTCCTCTATGATCACGAGGAGTGCGGCAGCAAGAGCGCGGTCGGCGCCGCGAGCGGCATGCTGCGCGACGTCATCGGCCGCGTGCTCGAGGCGTTCGACGACGGCGCGCGCCAGGCGTTCGGCCGCGCCGTCGCCCGGTCTCTCTTCGTGTCGGCCGACATGGCCCACGCCGTCCACCCGAACTACGATGGTCAGCACGAGCCGAACCACACGCCGATGCTCAACCGCGGTCTCGTCATCAAGTCGAACGTCAACCAGTCGTATGCCACTGAGGGTTCGACCGCCGCCGAGATCGAGCTCGCGTGCAAGGAAGCGGGCTTTGCCCCGCAGCGCTTCGTCGTGCGCACCGATCTGCCGTGCGGGAGCACGATTGGGCCCATCACCGCCGCCGAGCTCGGCGTGCGCACGGTCGACGTCGGCTCGCCCATGCTCAGCATGCACTCGTGCCGCGAGATGGCGGGCGCCGTCGACGTGCACCTCGCGCGCGAGGCTTACAAGCGCGCGTTGCGCTGAGTCGATGTCAGGTCTTCGGTGCGTCGCGTCGGCGGAGCTCGGCTTCCAGCTCGGCGATTCGGCGCTCGGCGGCCGCGCGGTCCGCGTCGCGGGCCAGCGCCTCCGCCTCGGTGCTGGTGGGCAAGAGCGCTCCGTCTTCGCCCTCGAGCCGCAGCGCCGCCGGGTAGACCTCGAAGCCGGTCACGACCCAGGCGCCGCCGAGGACGCGGCAGGGCGAGCGATCGAGCTCGACCTCGCGCTCGACGAGATCGCCCTCGAGGCGGTCCCAGATCCGGATCCGCGAGCCGGCGGGCGCGTCGGCGTCGAACCGCACGAGCTCGCTCACGCCGAGCTCGGCGTAGGCGGCGAGCTTGTCGTCCCACGTCCGCGCGTCGCTCTCGCTCACGATCTCGACGCACAGCTCGGGCGCGCCCCGCTCCCACGTCTTCCAGGAGTCGAACGACTCGTCGGGTCCGCCGAGGCGCACGAACCCGTCGGGCGCCAGGCACTTTCGCGGGTCGGTCGCGCGGTAATAGACGAACTGATCGCAGCCGAGCTTGGCGCGCCGGGCGAAGTTGTGCTCGAGGACTTGAAAGAGCAGC
>DASYCF010001271.1:0-3067 GCA_036500365.1 Byssovorax sp. | reverse complement strand
CAGAGAGAGCTCGAAGGCCGAGCCATCGCTCCGCGTGTACGTGAACCTCCGCCGCGCGAGCTCCGCGGTCAGGCGCTCGTCGAGGCCGCGCGCGACGTCCTCGATCTCGGCGCTCTTCGGGATCGCGAAGCGCTCGGGGCGGCGCTTCACGCGCGCGGAGAAGCCGGTCACGACGTCGATCGCGATGAGCAGGCGCATGTCGCGTGACGGCGTCGAGAAGTCCTCCCATTTGCCGGTCGTCTCGAAGATCTCCGGGCCTTCGGGCATGTCGATCGTCTCGCCGCCCTGCGCGAGGTACTTCTGACCGTTGGCGACCGACACGACCCGGCCCTTCACCTGCTCCTCGAACGTGTCGATCATCTCGAGCAGCGCGACGGTCGGATCCAGCGGAGTGGGAGAGAGCGCGTCGTCCATTCGATCGTAGAAGGCCTCGACGCCGCCCTCGTACTCGGCGAGCGAGAAGTCGCCGTAGTCCGGATTGGACAGGATCTCGGCGTTGCCGAGCGATCGCGGGCGCGCGCCGTCCATCACCACCGGGCGAAAGCGCTTGAAGCCAGCGCTCCCGAGGCCGGGGTCGATGGCATAGAGGAAGTTCCCGCGCCAGAAGCGCCGGCGCGACACGGTGCCGTCGGGCTGTCCGTCGACTGCATACAACACGCCGCTCTTCCCGTCTTTCCCGGCGGCGCGCTTCACGACGACCAGCACGTGGCCATAGGGATCGGCGTAGATGGTCCCGGGGCGCAGCGACTCGAGGGTGGTCTTCACCGCGTAGTAGTCGCCCTCGTCGCCCTCGGCGCGCGTGCGGCCCGTGCCCGAGTGCACGGTGTCGGCGACGTTCACGCGGAGGAACTCGCCGAACGCCTCTGCCGCGTCCCGGCCCGCGCCGCGGCCCTTTTCGATGTTCGAATGCCACTTGAGGCAATGCGGCGCCTGGCCGCCTCCGCCGCGCGTGCAGCTCGAGTAGCCGAAGGGCAGACCCATCTTGTACGCGAAGTAGGCGCGCAGGAAATACGGGAGGTCGGCGCAGTCGGGCTGGATGACGACGGGCTTGTCGCGCTGGGGCTGCGCGTCGTCCTCGCCCTCGCCGAGGTAATCGTGGAGGAGGTTCCGCGTCGGGTCGCGCAGCACGTCGTGGAGCGCCGAGTAGGTGAGCTGCTGATCGGCGGGCGCGTCGAACAGCCGCTCGATCCACGCCGAGTAGAGGTCTTCGTAGGCGCGCGACCACGCCTCGCGGACGGGCCACGCGATCCACGGGCTCCGCGCGGCGAGCGTGGTCGGCTCGTCCGCGGCGACGTCGACGTCGACGCAGGCGTCGCCGAGCGAGGCGCGGTACACGCCGCTCGCGGGCCGCGGCAGCTCCACCGTCCACGAGAACGGCGGACCGCCGCGCGGCGTCGCGCGGTCCTTTAGCTCTGCGCCGTCTCGCGAGAGCCTCAATGCGTCCTTTCGCGGCGCGTCGGACAGCGCCATCACACGGAGCGGTCGGTCGGCGACGGGCGTCCTCGGCGACACGAAGAAGGTGATGTCCCTTCGCGGCGCGCACGCCTTGGCCTGGTCGTGCGCGGCGGTGACCGGCGCAGCCGTCGTGGTCGTCGCGGGAGCGACGGACGCGATGAGCGATGGCGACGCGGTCGGCGCCGCACCCGGCGAGCCGGTGAGATCATCACCGCGCTTGCATGCGCCCGCGAGCGTCAGCGTGAGCGTCAGCGTGAGCGTCAGCGTGAGCGTCAGAGCGACGCTCGCCGCCGCGCGCACGGCTCGCTCGACAGACGCCGCCCTCATGCTTCGTTTTGACTCGGGCGGCCGCGCCCTGGCAACTTCCGCGGCATCGCGCGCTCCTCGCTTCGTTCGAACGGCGGGCGCGCTCCGGCGCTTCCCGGCTCCTTGACGCGTTCGGGCCCGTGGCGCATGAACCGCCCATGAACACCGGTGTTTGGGCTCGTTCGGCTCTCTTTTTTGCGGCGCTCTCGCTGCTCGCCGCGTGCGACAAGGGCTCCGGCGCGTCCGCCGCGTCCAGCGCGAAGGCCGACGACAAGCCCGCCGCCGCCTCGACCGTGCCGCTGCCGCCCGGCGCGCGCCGCGTCGAGGTCACCGCGTCGAGGGAGGGCTACACGCCCTCGAGCATCGACATGAAGAAGGGGGAGACCGTCGTGCTCCGCTTCACGCGCAAGACGAAGAGCGAGTGCCTCTCGCTCGTGCGCATCCCGAAGCTGAACGTCACGAAGGAGCTCCCGGTCGGCGAGCCCGTCGACGTCGTCGTGAAGGCCGACGAGGCGGGCGACATCGGCTTTCAGTGCGGCATGAACATGGTCAAGGGCACCATCCACGTCTCCGGCTCCTGAAGCGGACGCTCACGCGATCGCGGCGCGGACGAAGCGCGTCATCGCGGCGAGCGTCGCGTCGAGCGCGTCTTTGTGCGGCGCGTGGCCGACGCCAGGGAGGATGACGCGCTCGAACGGCCCGGCGACGCCGCGCTCGATCGCGTCGACCTGCGCCATCGTGCCGTAGGGGTCGCGGTCGCCCTGCACGACGAGCGTCGGACACCGCACGCCCGCGAGCTCGCGCTCGATGTTCCACGCGCGGAACGCGGGCGAGAGCCACACGTCGTTCCAGCCGCGGAACGCGTCGTCGACGTCGGCGTGGTGCCTCGCGAGCCGCGCGCGGAGTTCGCCGGCTTCGAACGCGCGCTTCGCGGCGGCGATGCCCTCGACCGACACGTCTTCGACGAACACGTGCGGCGCCTCGAGCACGAGCGCGTGCGCGTCGACGGCGCCCGAGCCGACGGCGATCAGCGCGATCGACGCGCCGTCGGAGTGGCCGACGAGGATCGGCCGCGCCACGCCGTGCGCGTGGAGGAGCCCGGGCAAAGACTTCGCTTCATCGTGCATATAACTCACGGCCCGAGGCAGCGCGGTCGGCGGGGACGCGCCGTAGCCGGCGCGGCTGTACGCGAGCGCGCCGCACCCGGTCGCGTCCGCGAGCGCGCGCGGGAAGTCTCGCCACGCCGAGACGCTGCCGAGGCCCTCGTGCAGGAACACGAGCGTCGGCGCCGCGTCGGGCGGCGGAC
>DASYCF010001270.1:0-1941 GCA_036500365.1 Byssovorax sp. | reverse complement strand
TTGTCGCCGTCGACGAGGTTCGTCTCGCCTTGCTGGAAGCTCCTGAGCATCGTCGGCTCGAAGCCGAGGCCCCCGCGCAAGAAGAGGCGATGGTCGCGCACGTCGAAGCGGTAGCTCGCCGCGCCTCGCACCGACACGACGTCGTGCGCGATGTCGGGCGGGGTGACGCTCGAGACGTCGACGGCCGGCAGCGTCGCGTGCACGTCGACGAACGGCGCGTGATACATCGACCACGCCGAGTACGTCGCGTCGATCTCCGCCTCGACGTGGCCCGCGCCGTAGCTCGCCCCGAGGACGAAGGCGTCCGGATCGAAGAGGCTCTGGCCGACGTCGACCGTCACCGCGAGCGGGAGGCCGCCGACGCTCGTGCTCGTCTGGATGTTCGACGGCACGAAGAAATGCCCGCGGTACGTGAACGCGAGGTGCACCTCCGGCGACGGATCGAAGCGCGCGCCCGCGACGGCGGCGATGCGCGTCGTCGCGGCCAGGTCGACGCGGGGCTCGGGCGCGCCGCTCTCGCCTTGTGTCACGCTGGCGGCGCCCGACACGCCGCCGAGCACGTCGACGCCGCCGCCGATGCCGAGCGCGCGCGTGATCTTGAGCGCGAGCGCGGGGAGCACGACGAGGCGCTGCGTCCGGTTCTCGAAGTACGGGAACACCGGCTCCGACTGCTCGGGCACGACGACGCGCGCGAGGTGCGGCGCGAGCAAGTACGCGCCGAGCCCGAAGCGCAGGCGATCCTTCAGCGGCTCGCCGAGCGGCACCGTCGCCGCGAACGCGAGCGCGACGCCGAAGGGATCGTCGATCGGGTGCAGCGCGCCCTGCGCGGACAGCGCCGAGATGGCGAGCGTCGGCGCGATCTCGACGCTCACGCCCGAGCCGAGCGCGAGGCCACCCGGGCTATAAAACGTCGCCGTGCCGTCCGAGGCTCGTGCGGCGCGCGCGCCGACCTCGGCCACGCCGGCGGGGCCGAACCCCGCGAGATCGAACGCGCTGGCGCGCGCGTCGCGCGCGGCGGCGGCGAGGAGCGCGGCGCACGCGACGGCGGCCGCGCGCTTCAACCCAAGGGTTCCCGCGTGGGCCAGCCCGTCGACGCGGGGCTCCTCGCGTCGTCGAGCCCCTTGCCGTGCGCGACCACCGCGTCCTTCAGGCGCATCGCCGCGCGCGTGCGGTGCATGTCGGCGCGATAGACGAGCGAGATGACGTCGGGGATGAACGGCAGCCCCGGGTGGAGGCGCACGAGCTTGCCCTCCTGCCCGTAGTTCGCGACGCGCCGCGGGAGGAGCGCGACCCCGACGCCCGCGAGCGCGAGGCTCTTCACGAGCTCGAGGTCGCCGCACGACAGCATGCGCGTGGGCAGGAGCTCGTCGCTCGCGAGGAGGTGGATGAGCTCGCGGCACTGCTCGACGCGGCCGGCGAACACCAGCGGCCCGGCGCGGAGACGCGCGTGCGCCGCCTCGATCGTCGGCGCCGGCCCTTTGGACTCGCGCGCCGACACGAACACGTCGACCGCGTCGCGAAAGAGCGGCACGAGCACGAGCTCGGGGTGCGGCCGCGGGTTCACGACGAGCCCGAGATCGATCGACCGCCCGAGCACCGCGTCGCGCACGCCCTCGCTGGTGCCGTTCCAGAGCGTGACCTCGATCTTGGGCGCCGCTCGCAGGAAGTCGGCCATGAACCCGGGCAGGAAGTACGCGCCGAGCGACTCGTGGCAGCCGATGACGAAGCTCCCCGCGTCGTCGTCCTCGAGGCCCTTGATGCTGTCCTCGGCGTGGTTCAGCAGCGCGAAGATCTCTTCGGCGTGGTGCAGCAGCACGTGGCCCGTGCTCGTGAGCTGCACGCCGCTGCGGCTGCGAAGGAGGAGCGTCGTGCCGAGCCGCTCCTCGAGGTTCTGCACGGCGACGGTCAGCGTCGGCTGGCTCACCGTGAGCGCCTTCGCCG
>DASYCF010001269.1:0-4154 GCA_036500365.1 Byssovorax sp. | reverse complement strand
TCGGCGGTGGTCACCGTGGCCTGGCGCGGGAACACCTTCTCGCAGAGCACGCGGTGCACCTCGTCGTCGCGATCGGCGCAGCAGTCGTGCGCGACCACCAGCGAGTAGTCGGCGTCGGCCGCGTGGCGCAGGGTCGACAGCACCACGCCGCTCGTCGCGATGCCGGCGAGCACGAGCGTGTCGATTCCGTTCGCGCGGAGGACGACGTCGAGGTCCGTCGAGCCGAACGCGCCGACGCGTCGCTTCGTGACGACGACCTCGCCCGGCTCGGGCGCGACGTCGGGGTGGATCTCGGTCCCGGGGCTGCCCTCGACGAGGCGGCCGCTGTCGCGGATGCCGGCGAACGCCTTGTTGCGCGGGCTCGCCTCGGGGTGGCCAGGCCGAAACGCGACGACCACGTAGACGACCCGCACGCCCGCGCTTCGCGCCGCGCGCAGGAGGCCGGCGGTCCGCCCGAGCAGCGCGCCCGAGTCGGGCAGGCTCTCGAGAATGCCGCGCTGCAGATCCATCGCGAGGAGGGCCGTCGTCCGCGGGTCGAGCGAGAGCGTGTCCGTCATGGACCACATCGTAGCCCGCGCCGACCACCGCGCGGGCGTCGGCAGCGCTCCGCGATCACGTGTCGGGAGGAGGAGACGCTTCTCGCCAGGGCGGTTCCCCTGATACACCTCTCGCGGCGCGCGCGGGGACCTCCGCACGCTCGATGAGCCATGGCCGAAGCGACCTCGATGACGCGACACGACCCCCCGGCGCCTCAGCTCCGCGTGGGCGACATCCGCGTCGACGTGCGGCGCGCGCTGCCGAGCGGCGTGACGATGAACGTGCGCGCGAACCACGTCGTCACGGCCGCGCGCGAGATCGTGCTGCCGGTCTTCGAGGGGTGGTTCGCGACGGCCGAGCTCGTCGTCACGCTCGCGGGTGTGTGCACGGGTCCCTTCGCCGCGTCGCTCGCGATCGGCGAGGCGTCGATCGGCCCGCGCGTCGACGCCGACGTGGGCGAGATCACACGGGATTTCACGCCGTTCTCGCTCGAGATCGCGCTCCCGATGCGCGCGCTCGGGCCGCACCTCGGGCCGACGCTCTCGCTCTGCCTCAAGGTCGGCGACGCGGCGAGCGGGCGCGCGGTGCCGCTCGTGCACGTCGCGCTCGTCCCCATCGCGGGGCACGGGCCGTCGCTCGTCGCGCTCGATCTCTGCGAGTCGACGGACGCGATGCTCTTCGGCGCGCCGGACCGGCGCCTCTTCGACCTCCAGAACCCCGAAGAGGGCCTCTGGACGGGCACGGGTGTGTGGAGGCTCCGCGTCCTCGCCGACTGGGCGCAGCCGAGCGGAGCGACGGCGGCCGGCGCGAGCCCGGTGTCGCTGCCTGCGACGAGCGCGCGCCCGCAGGTCATCGGCCCGGCGACGTCGTACGCGCTCGACCCGAAGCCGTCGCGCATCACGCACGCGCACGCGAGCGGCACCGGCGCGGGCGATCTGCTCGTCGAGGACACGGGGCGAAGGGCGGGAGCCGGCGCGCGCTCGTACGCGGAGCTCCTCTTCGACGCGTCGCACCCGTCGCTCGCGAGCGTGCCCGACGAGGGCCTCGACGTGCCGATCGAGCTCGTCGTCGAGCACGCGCTCGCGTTCACGGTGCACGCGGCGGCGCTCTCGGCGCTGCTCGTGTGGAGCGCGCCCTTGCCCGTGCGCGTCCGCGATCCCCGGCCGCAGCTCAAGTCGTTCCAGCGGCTCTCGGCGGTCGGCGTCGACCTCGGCACGGCGTCGACGGTCGCCGCGCTCGTGAGCCGCGGCTACCGGTCGCTCCTCCGGCTCGGCGCGCCCGCGAACGACGCCGCGGCGCGCACCGGCAACGACGCGACGAAGAGCGCCGAGAACCCGACGTACCTGCTCGTCGAGGATCACGAGCGCCTCTGGGCCGAGATGGCGCGCGTCGCCGAGAGCAAGGGCGCGCGCTTCCCCAACCTGCTGCGCGTCGTGCGCGGGAGCCACGCGGCGTACGAGGCGCTCGCCGACTCGCCGAGCGCCGTCGTCGGCGAGCTGAAGAGCCTGCCCGAGCGCGTGATGTCGCTCGATCAGTCGCCGCAGCTCCGTGACCGCGAGCGCCAGAAGGACTTCTTGCTCGACGAGGCGCGCGTGCGCGCGCTGCTCCGCACGTACGCGTACCTGCTCGGCCGCGCGATCAATCGGCCGGGCCAGGACGTCTACCTCCACTACTGGCTCACGCACCCGGCGAGCTACGACCCGCGCGTGACGCGCCTGCTCGAGGAGGAGATCCGCGCCGGCCTCCTCTTGTCGATCCCCGAGGGCATCGACGAGTCCGAGGTCAGCGTGTCGATGAGCGCGAGCGAGCCCGAGGCGTTCGCCGCCGAGGTGTGCCCCGATCTCGCGTCGCTGCCCGAGGTCGAGCCGCTCGTGTCGAAGCTCGGCGAGCTGCGCTTCTGCGTGTGGGATTTCGGCGGCGGTTCGCTCGACATCGCCTGCGGCCGCTTCCGCCCGGCCACGCCCGAGGAGCAGGAGCAGTCGGGCAGCGGCGCCGTCATCGAGACGATGCAGGTGAGCGGCGACGACCAGCTCGGCGGCGACGTGCTCACGCACGAGCTCGTGTGGCTCACGCACCAGCACGAGAAGATCCTGCCCGAGATGGAGGCCAAGGAGGTGCCGATGCAGCGGCCCGACTCGGTCCCCGCGAACAGCCTCGCGCCGAAGCCGCACCTCTACAAACGCAGCCTCGCCGGGCGCCAGAACCGCTTTCGCTTCGCGCGCGAGCTCGGCCTCGAGGAGGTCAAGTTCGGCCCCGGGCACGCGCCGAAGCGCGTCGAGAAGGTCACGGCGGCGCGGCTCGACGGCGCGCCCGTCGAGGTCGAGTCGCTCGGCGCCGACGTCGCGAACCTCCACGCGAAGCTCGAGGCGCACCTCGCCGCGCGCATCGAGGAGGGCGTCAAGCGCATGAAGGGGATGCTCGCGATCGCGCCGTGGGGCACGTCGGCGAGCGGCCTCACGCTCGAGGGCGACTGGCGCGCGCAGGGCGTCGTGCTCTTGCTCGCGGGCAACTCGTCGCGGAGCGGCTTCGTCGAGCGCGCCCTCGCCGAGGAGCTCGGCATCCCCGATCTGAAGGTGTGGCGCCCCGGCAGCGACGCGGGCGCGCCGTTCTCGCAGGTCGTCTTGTGGGAGACGCCGGCGCGGCGCGAGCGCGGCGTGACCATCGTGGGCGTGACGCCGAAGACCGCGGTCGCGCTCGGCGCGCTCAAGATCGCGAACCACGAGGTCTTCCTCGTGCGGCGCTCGCAGGGCTTCAGCTACTTCCTCGGCGACCTGCGCGGCTTCCCGCCGAAGTTCCACGCCGCGCTCACGATGGGCGCCCCCGCCGGCGACCCCGACGACCCGAAGGCGTACGTCGAGATCGGTCGCTGGGACGCGAAGGTGCCGCTGCGCGTTTCGAAGGAGTACGTGGCCGGCAAGATGACGTCGAGCGATCCGCGCATCGTCCTCGTGCCGACGGGCCTTCCGCCGGGCGCCGTCGGCAAGCTCTCCGCGTGCGTCGTGTCGCCGGAGGAGGTCGCGCTGCGCCTCGACGTCGCCGGCGCCGAGCCCGTGATCGTGCCGGTGAACCTCTCGAAGTACATGCGCTGAAGCGAGGAACGTCTCATGTGGAGCCCCGAGGGTCGCAAGCAGAACGCCGCCGAGCTCCGGCGCATCGCAGACAAGGTGCTGCGCTACCGGCAGCTCGGCGATCGCTTCACGTCGTACTTCCAGCCCGAGAGCGACAACGCGCGCCTGCTCAAGAACCTGCGCCAGAAGCTCGAGGATCTCCGCGCGCGCTGCCTCGACCGCGAGAAGCGGCTCGCGAAGGGCGTCGTGAAGATCGGCGTCGTCGGCCTCGAGAAGCAGGGCAAGAGCGCGTTCCTGAGCGCGTGGCTCAAGAGCGAGCACCTGCTCCCGAGCGAGGCCGAGCGCTGCACGTGGTCGACGACGGTCGTCGAGCCGGGCGAGCCGGGCACCTTCGCCGCGACCATCGAGTACTACGGCGAGGCCGAGTTCAAGCAGCGCATCCAGAGCTACTTCGACGCGCTCGAGCCCGGCAGCGCCGAGCGCTGGCAGGGCCTCAACGCGGCCGAGATCCAGCGGCTCAAGGCGTCGTTCAAGCAGCGCGAGGGCTTC
>DASYCF010001268.1:0-3328 GCA_036500365.1 Byssovorax sp. | reverse complement strand
CGAATGGAGGCACGAACCCGACCTCCGTCACCATCACGGGGATGTCGATCGCCCCGGGCAAGGTCTACACGGTCTGCAAGACGGGCATCATGCCGACGAACGGCGCCGCCGTGTGCGACCAGACGACGGGCGCGGGCCTCTGGAACGGCAACGACGCGATCGACCTCAAGTGCGGCGGCGTCCAGCTCGACGTCTTCGGGCAGATTGGCAATGACCCGGGCGCCAACGGCTGGGGCACCGGCGGCGTCACGAGCTTCCACCACACGCTGCTTCGGCAGTGCACCGTGTTCAGCGGCGATCGCAACGGCTCCGACGCGTTCGATCCTGCGACGCAGTGGGCCGCGTATCCGGCCGACACGACGTACACCGGCAGCCGCCCCTGCCCGCTCCCCTGAGGCGGCGCTGCGGCGCCATACGGGCGCGGCGGCACCGCCTGAGGCGGTTGTTCGAGGTTCGATTCGATGGGTCAATCGGCCGCGTCGGCGCGCCTCCACGCGTCGAGCAGATCACGGTTGTCGTGCTGCCACGGGTGGAAGCCCGGACGCAGGTAGTCGAACGCGGCGAAGAGGACCTGATCGAAGCCGCCAGGATCGACGAACAGGTAACGGCCGAGCGCGCGCCACGCGTCGATCGAGCCGAGGTCGCCGTCGATCCTCATGAGCCGCACCTGGTGCTCGACGAGCTTGCCGAAGAAGAACGCCGTCGCGATCGCCATCGCGCTCGCGCGCACGCCGTAGCCGGCGCCGGTCTCGGCGTAGACGTCGAAGGCGACGGCCTTGTGCTCGGTCTCCTCGGCAGCGTGCCAGCGCCACATCGCCGCGATCTCGGGTCGCGCGGCGGAGAACACCTCGGGCCGACGCAGCGCGAGGTCGGCGAAGACGGCGGTGTAGTGCTCGAGCGCGCACGTGGCCGCGAGCGACCCGGCGCGCGGGACGACGCGCTCGATGCGTTTGATGAGCTGATCGATCTCGTCGGCGATCACGTCGATCGGGTAGCCGGCGGCGACGGCGCGCGCGTTGTAGCGCTCGTGCTCGCGGCCGTGCATGGCCTCCTGCGCGCAGAACGCGTCGATCTCGCGCAGCAGCGCGGCGTCCTTCACCCGCTTCTTGCTCCGCCGGACGCTGCGGATGAAGAAGCGCTCGCCCGGCGGGAAGATCGCCGACAGCCCGTCGAAGAAGCGCGTGACGGCGCGGTGGCGGCCGCTCCACGCGACGTCGCTCGCGCCGCCGCTGCCGACGAACTTGCGGTTCCGGACCTCGACGGGGACGGGCTGGACCATGCGTCGAGCATGCCGCCCCACCGCGCGCCTCGTCAGGTCTCGGCGTGCCAAAGAGTTGTCACTCGGGGCCACGCCGGCGCGTCCGCGCGGACGAGCTATGCTCGCGTCGATGCGTCGAATCGGCCTCGCCGCGCTCGCCGCCGCCGTCGTCGCGACGTGCGTGTACCGCGCGGCCGCCGCGCCCGAGCGGTGGTCGCTCGTCCGGCACGGCGCGGACGGGACGAGCGCCGCGGTGCAAGGTGTCGTCGGCGAGCGGCTCGTCGCGGTCGTCGGCGCCGAGGCGCTCGGCGGCCTCGGGCGCCTGCGCGATCCGGAGGCGTCCGCCGTCCCGCTCGCGATGACGAAGGCGTACGCGCGCATGGAGCTCGACGTCGGCGACGTCGCGTCGCCCGCGGCCGTGAGCGGCCTGCCGCCGGCGCCGCCCGGCGCGTTCGACGTGCTCACGTTCGAGGTCGCGCCGCCCGCCGTCGCGCGAGGCGCCGTCGTGTTCCTCCACGGCTACGGCGGTCCGTTCGCGCTCCCGTGCTGGCAGGTCTCGCGCGCCGCGAGCGCCGCAGGCTTCGTGACGCTGTGCCCGTCGAGCGACGTCGACGCCGCTTGGTGGACGCCCGCCGGGCGAGCGCTCGTCGCGCACACGATCGAGATCGCCCGCGCGCGCGGCTTCGCGAAGGTGCACCTCGTCGGCCTGTCGAACGGCGCGCTCGGGGCGAGCCGCCTCGCGCCGCGCCTGCGCGGCTCGATCGCGAGCGTCACCGTGATCTCGGGCGGCGCGCCCGACGCGCCGTCGCCGGGCGTGCCGGTGCTCGCGCTGCAAGGCCGCGCCGACGCGATGAGCCCCGCGAACCTCGCGCGCGCCTATGCGAAGAAGAGCGGCGGCCGTTACGTCGAGATCGAGGGCGGCCACTTCGGCCTCGTGACGCACGAGCGCGCGTACCTCGAGCCCCTGGAGGCCTTCCTGCGTGAGCGATAGCGCGGCGGTCGACGCGTCGGTCCCGGCCGTTCACGCCGTGCACCTCGGCGACGTCGTCGCGCGGCTCGGCGTCCCGCGCGAGCGCCTGTTCGAGGGGCGCGACGAGGCCGAGCTCACCGATCCCGCGGCGCGGCTCTCGATCGCCGAGCTCGAGGCGCTGGTCGCGCGCGCGATCGAGCTCACGGGCGAGCCTGGCCTCGGCTTTCACCTCGGCCTGCAGATGCGCGTGTCGGCGCACGGCTACCTCGGCTTCGCCGCGATGGCGGCGCCGGATCTGCGCGCGGCCGCGGCGCCCGCGGCCCGCTTCGCGCCGACGCGCACGCGCGCGATCGCGATCCGCGTGCACGAGGAGGGCGGCACCGCGAGCCTCGTCGTCGACGAGCTCGTCCCGCTCGGCGCCGCGCGCGAGACGCTCGTGTTCGCGCTGCTCGTCGGTATCCAGCGCATCGCGTCCGCGCTCACCGGTCGCGAGCTCGACGGTCGCGCGGAGGTCGCGTTCGAGCGCCCCGCGTATTTCGCGCGGTTCGAGGGCGTCGTGCAGGGGCGCGTCACGTTCGGCGCGCCGACGAACCAGCTCGTCTTCGACGCGGCGCACCTCGATCTGCCGATCGCGCTCGCCGATCCATCCGCGCTGCGCCTCGCGCGGCAGGGGTGCGAGCGCGAGCTCGAGGCGCTCGGCGTGGGCTCCGAGCTCGTGTCGCGGGCGCGCGCCCTGCTCGAGCGCGACGGCGGCGGCTTCCGCGGGCTCGAGGAGGTCGCCGACCTCGTGCACGTCTCGTCACGCACGCTCAAGCGGAGGCTGTCCGAGGCCGGCGCGCCGTTCTCGCGGCTCGTCGACGACGAGCGCAAGGGCCGCGCGCTGCTCTTGCTCGCGTCGCCCGAGCCGTCGATGGAGGCGGTGGCGGAGCGGCTCGGCTACTCCGACGTCGCGAATTTCGCCCGCGCGTTCCGGCGGTGGACGGGTCAGTCGCCGGGCGCCTATCGCAGGCTCGCGCAGCGCCGCCGACGTTGAGTCAGTCGTCGCCGCCGCGCCGCGTCTTGGAGGCGACGCGGCGGAAGTTCGAGCGATCGAGCCCCGC
>DASYCF010001267.1:0-1533 GCA_036500365.1 Byssovorax sp. | reverse complement strand
CGATCTCACCCGCGCCCGCGCCTGAACCCGCGCCCACGCCCGAGCCCGCGCCCGAGCCCGCGCCTGAACCCGCGCCCGAGCCCGCGCCCGAACCGGTCGGTCTGGGTAGATCGGTTCGCGCCTCTCGTGGCGGATGGACGGCAGGACTCGCGGCTCAGGATCCGCACGAGCGGAGGACGTCGCCGCGGAAGGCGTGCGGGAGGAGCTCCCCGAGGGTCGTCTCGAGCGCGGCGTCTCCCTGCGCGACGACGCAGCGGACCGGCAGATCGAGCGCGAACTCGGCGAGCACCTGGCGGCACATGCCGCACGGCGTGCCGACGACGGGTCCCTCCGTGACGACGACGAGCGCGACGGGCTCGCGCGCGCCGGCCGCGACCATCTGCGCGATCGCGCTTCGCTCCGCGCAGAGCGACAGGCCGTACGACGCGTTCTCGACGTTGCAGCCGGTGAACGTGCGGTCGTCCTTCGTGCGGAGCGCGGCGCCCACGTGGTAGCGCGAATACGGCGCGTGCGCGTTCGCGCGGACGGCGCGCGCGGCGGCCTCGAGCTCGGTCCACATCGCGGGGGTCACGGCGCGGCCGGCGCGGCGAGCGACGCGCCGATCTTCGCGACCCACATCGACACGAGCGCGACGAAGCGCGCGCGGGACTTCTTCGCCGTCGCCTCGACCTCCGCGTGATCGAGGTTCGTCGGCGAGAGCCCGGCGGCGAGGTTCGTGATGCAGCTGATCGCGGCGGCGCGCACGCCCATGTGACGCAGCGCGATCACCTCGGGCACCGTGCTCATGCCGACGGCGCTGGCGCCGAGCGCGCGCAGCATGCCGATCTCGGCGGGGGTCTCGTACGTCGGGCCGAGCATCGCCGCGTAGACGCCGCGGTGGAGCGGCACGCGGACCTCGGCGGCGGCCTCGATCGCGAGCGCGCGGAGCTCGAGATCGTACGCCGTCGTCATGTCGGGGAAGCGCGGCCCGAGCCGATCGTCGTTCACGCCGGCGAGCGGGTTCTTGCCCGTCATGTTCAGGTGGTCGGTGAGGAGCATGAGGTCGCCGGGCGAGAAGCTCGCGTCGATGCCGCCCGCCGCGTTCGTCAGCACCACCGCCTTGCAGCCGAGCTTCGCGAGCAGGCGCACCCCGAAGACGACGCGCTCGGGCTCGTGGCCCTCGTAGAGGTGCACGCGGCCCTGCAGGCACGCCACGCGCGCCGCGCCCGACCCGCCGATGCACAGGTTCCCCGCGTGGCCGACCACGCGGCTCGAGGCCATGTGCGGGATGTCGGCGTAGGGGATCTTGACGACGCCGCCGAGCGAGTCGGCCCACGAGCCGAGGCCCGAACCGAGCACGACGCCGACGTCCGGGGCCTTGTCGTCGAGGCGCGCACGCACGGCGGCGGCGGCCTCTTCGAGCTCGGTGAACGCATCCATGGAGCCGCTCATAACTGGCTCGCGCCGAGGCCGCCAGCCTCGCCGCTCGTCGCGCTCGCGATCCACGCCGCGGTGTATTACGGTGCGCGCCCCGCGCGGCCGCACGTCGCGCGA
>DASYCF010001266.1:0-2293 GCA_036500365.1 Byssovorax sp. | reverse complement strand
GCCGTAAGCGAACATATTCACCTTCGGCAAGATTTCCTTCTTCATCAGCTCGACACACGTCAGCGTGTCGTCCATCGACCAGTTGTCGCCGTCCGAGAAGTGGAACGGATAGATGTTCCACTCCGCGGGCGGGTAGTCGCTCGAGATCATCTGCGAGCACAGCTTGTACGCGCTCGAGATCATCGTGCCGCCCGACTCCCGCGTGTGGAAGAACGTGTCGCGGTCGACCTCGCGCGCGATGGCGTCGTGGATGATGAAGCGCGACTCGAGGCCCTTGTATTGACGGGTGAGCCACGCGTCGATCCAGAAGGACTCGATGCGGACGATCTCCTTCTGCTCGTCGCCCATCGAGCCGGAGACATCCATCATGTAAATGATGACGGCGTTGGTGACGGGCTCCGTGATCGTCTTCCACGATCGATAGCGCTTGTCGTCCGGCACGGGGACGACGACGGGCTTCGTGGGGACGAAGCTCCCGCTCGCGATCATGCGCTTCAGCGCCTCTCGATAGGTGCGCTTGAAGTGACGCAGCGACTCGGGGCCGACGCGCCGGATGCCCGAGTAGCGGTCGTGCGCGTTCGAGATCTTGCTCTTGCCCTTGTCGAGGATGTCGGGGAGCTCGAGCTCCTCGCCCAGGATCGCGGCGAGCTCGTCGAGCGTGACGTCGACCTCGAGGGCGTGCTCGCCGCCCTCGTTGCCGGCCTCGCCCTTGCCGGGCTGCTTCTCGCCGTCCTCGCTCTGGCCGAGCGGGTCGCCGGGGTCGCCCTTGCCCTGGCCGACGCCGCCGCGCTGCTTGTCACCGAAGCGAAAGCGCGGGATGTCGATCTGGGGGATGGGGATGGAGACGAGATCCTTCCCCTTTCGCCCGATGAGCTCGCCCTGCGAGATGTACTTGCGCAGGTTCTGGCGGATGCGCCCGCGCACGATCTGGCGGAAGCGCCCGTGGTCCTGGTCGATTTTCAACGACACGGCCGCGAGTGTAGCAGGCTCCCCGGCCATGACGTCGACGTCGCGCGGGCGTCGCCGCCGACAAACGGGGTGCGCGCGCGGGCTTCGGGTACAATTTCAGATGAGCGCCCGTGAACCAGCCGCCGCGGCCCCCGAATCGTGCACGCCCCAGCGGCGGAGGCGCGCCCGTGGAGCGCGACTCGGCGAGCGGCATGCGCAGCTTGCGCGGCACCGCCGAAGAGCCGGGCGGCGTGTTCCTCGGCCGCTACCGCGTCGTCGACGAGATCGGCCGCGGCGGCATGGCGAGCGTGCACCTCGCGCGCGTCGACGGGCCGGGCGGCTTCCAGAAGTGGGTCGCCATCAAGCGCATCCACCCGCACCTCGTCGAGAACGACCAGCTCGTCGACATGTTCCTCGACGAGGCGCGCATGGCCGCGGGCATCAGCCACCCGAACGTCGCGCAGGTGTTCGACATCGGCAAGGACGACAAGACCTACTGGATCGCGATGGAGTACCTGCACGGCGAGCCCGTGCGCGAGCTCCAGCGCGCCGGCGAGGAGAAGAAGGCGGCCGTGCTCCCGCCCGAGCTCGTCGCGCGCATCATCGCCGACGCGGCCGAGGGTCTGCACGCGGCGCACGAGCTCCGCGGCAAGACGGGCGAGCTCCTCGGCCTCGTCCACCGCGACGTCTCGCCGCACAACCTCTTCGTGACGTACGACGGCTACACGAAGGTCGTCGACTTCGGCATCGCGAAGGCCACGGGCCGCCTCGCGTCGACCCACGCCGGCGAGCTCAAGGGTAAGATGGCTTACATGGCGCCCGAGCAGCTGCGATCGCAGGACCTCGACCGGCGCACCGACGTGTTCGCGCTCGGCGTCGTCCTGTGGGAGCTCACGACGAACCGGCGCCTCTTCCGCCGCGACTCCGACCTCGAGACGCTCGAGCGCGTGCAGGCGTGCGAGGTCCCGCGGCCGAGCGAGCTCGTGCCGGGCTACCCGCCGGAGCTCGAGCAGATCGCGCTGAAGGCGCTCGCGCGCGACAAGGCGCACCGCTTCGACACGGCGCGCGCGTTCTCGCGGGCGCTCGAGCAGTTCCTGCACCGGCGCGCGCTCGTCGGCTTCGAGGAGATCGCCGAGGTCATGCGCGGCACGTTCGCCGACCGCCTCGCGAAGCGGAACAAGCACCTCGACTGGGCCGCCGAGAGCACGAGCACCTCGACGCCGGAGCCTCGGCCTGCGCTCCCGAGCGAGGACGTCGCCACGCTCGACGCCGAGACGAGCTCGCGGCCGTCGCTCGGCGGAGGTGCGCCGCGTCCCGCCGCAGGCGACGCGTACGTGAAGAGCGT
>DASYCF010001265.1:0-2523 GCA_036500365.1 Byssovorax sp. | reverse complement strand
GCCCCCCGAGGTCGAGAGGCGGCGCGGCGCAGCGTAGGCGTGAACGCAGAGCGGCGGGGAGGGTCAGCCGCCCTTCATCGCGTCGATGAGGATCTTCGCGACCTCGGGCCGCGAGAACTCCGGCGGCGGGAGCTCGCCCTTTTGGAGCATCTCGCGCACCTTCGTGCCCGACAGGTTCACCTGCGTCTCCGGCCCGCCGGGCGCCGTCTTGCCCGTCGCCATCGCCGCGACGGTCTTCGAGTAGAACGCGTTCTCGAAGCAGAGCGGCTGGATGCCGAGCTCGCCCGGCGCGAACGCGTTGAAGAGCTGCTGCGCGTCGTACGTGCCGTAGTAGCTGCCGACGCCCGCGTGGTCGCGGCCGACGATGAAGTGCGAGCAGCCGTAGTTCTTGCGCGCGATGGCGTGGAACACCGCCTCGCGCGGGCCGCCGTAGCGCATCGCCGCCGGGTAAATCGAGAGGAGCACGCGGTCGGCCACGTAGTACTTCTCGATGAGCGTCTCGTAGCACTTCATCCGCGTCGCGGCGGGGATGTCGTCGCCCTTCGTCGCGCCGACGAGCGGGTGGATCATGAGCCCGTCGCAGATCTCGAGCGCGCACTTCGTGATGTACTCGTGCGCGCGATGGATGGGGTTGCGCGTCTGGAACGCGACGATCTTGCCCCACTTCTTCTCGGCGAAGATCGCGCGCGTCGCCGCCGGATCGCGGTGGTAGGCGGGGAACTGCGGCGCCGTCGGGCGCTCGAGCACGTGGATCTCGCCGCCGAGGTACACGGCGCCGGTGGACTTCACGTAGGCGACGCCCGGGTGCTTGTCCTCGGTCGTCTTGTAGACCTCCTTCGCCTCGAGCTCCTTGTCGGGCGTGAAGATGTCCGAGAGGTCGAGCACGCCGACGACGCGGCCGTCGCGCGCCTTGAGGGCGACCTGCGAGCCGATCTTGAGCGACTTCGCCTGCTCCTCGGAGACGGCGAGCGTGATCGGCACCGACCAGGGCAGACCCCGCTCGAGGCGCATCTCGCGCACGACGCGGAGGTAGTCCTTCTGGTTCATGAAGCCCTTGAGGGGCGAGAACGCGCCGACCGCCATCATCTCGAGATCGCTCTCGGTGCGCTCGTCGAGCGCGACCGACGGCATCGACCTCGCCTTCTCCGCGAGCTGCTCCTTCGCGGCGCCGTGCACGAACCGGCTCACGAGCTCGCCGCCGTGCGGCGCGATGAGGCGCGGCCCGTCGGTGCCGGACTCGTGGTGCTGCTGCGAGGCGTGGTGGTGGTGCGTCGTGCCGCTCTTCGGCGCGAGGCCCATCTCCTCGAGCTTCGTGAGGATCTTGGCGAGGCTCGCCTCCTTCGACTCCTTGGCCGTGTCGCACACGACCTCGGGGTGCTCGGGCGCCTCGTACGGGTCGTCGATGCCGGTGAAGTTCTTGATCTCGCCCGCGAGCGCCTTCTTGTAGAGGCCCTTCGCGTCACGACCCGTGAGCGTCGGGATGTCGCACGCGCAGTAGATCTCGACGAAGTGCGGCGTCGCCGCGCGCTGCTCGTCGCGGATCGCCTTGTAAGGGCTGATCGCGGCGGTCATCGCGCACGCGCCGCTCCGCGCGACGAGCTTCGCGACGTAGCCGATGCGCCGGATGTTCGTGTCGCGGTCCTCCTTCGAGAAGCCGAGGCCCTTCGAGAGGTTCGTGCGCACCTCGTCGCCGTCGAGCACCTCGACGTGAACGCCCCGCGCGACGAGCTCCGCGCTGAGCATCGCGGCGAGCGTGCTCTTGCCGGAACCGCTGAGACCCGTGAACCAGACGACGAACCCTTTGGACATGACTCGCTCCCTGCTCTCCGCGGCGGCGCGCGAGTGGGTGCGCGAGTCCGCCGCGGTCGCCGGGCTTCTTTCACTTGGCGGCGCGCGCGTCAACCGCATGGGACCCCATGCGTGCACGCGCGATCAGCGTTGTTTCCGCGCGAGGTAGAACTCGAGATTTTTCGCGAGCCGCGCGTCGCCCGGCCGCGCGGCGACGGCGGCGCGGGCCGATCGCTCGCCGAGCTCGTGCTCGCCGAGCCAGTACGCGTTCGACGCGACGAGATCGTGCGCCTTCCAGCGGTAGATCTCGGCGTCGACGAAGAGCACGTCGTTCGGCGGGATCGGCAGATCGACGGCCCGCCGCGCGAACAGGAGCGCCAGCGCGCGCTCGCCGGCGCCGTCGTAGTGGAGCGCGATCGCGTGGAGCGGCTCGGCGCGGTGCGGGGCGAAGGCGTGCGCGTCGAGGTAGCGCGCGAACGACACGCGCCAGGGCGCGCCGCTCCGCTCGGCCGCCTGCGCGTACGAGAGCTTCGCGTAGAACACCTCCTCGGACCAGCCGCCGAGCGCGACGCGCCGCTCGAGGGCCTTCTCCGCCTCGGCCCAGCGCTCGAGCCAGAGGTACGTGAGCGCGAGGTAGAACGCGGTGCGCGCGTGCGTCGGATCGCGCGCGAGCTCGCCCTCGAGGAGCACCGCGTCGCGCTCCCACCGTCGCTTCGATCGCTCGGCCCCGACGGC
>DASYCF010001264.1:0-6620 GCA_036500365.1 Byssovorax sp. | reverse complement strand
GCGCCTCCACGATCGACGACGCGTCGATCTCGAGGCGTTCGATGCCGCCGCCGGCCTTCACGCGCGCCGTTTCTCGAGCACCGGCGATCTCGTCGCGGGACACGCGCGCCTTTCACCACGACCGCGCCGCGGAGAGAAGCGCTCCCAAGAAAAGTCGCCGACGCGTGAAGGAAGCTGCGGCTCGCGTGTAGGAGGGGGCATGCGCCTGCATCTGCCCATCGCCCTGGCCCTCGCCTTCGTCTCCCCCCTCGCCGTCGGTTGCCGCGCTGCGCCACACGAGGATGCGCTCGAGCTCCGGACGTACGAGGTCCCGAAGGGGACGGCGAGCTCGCTCGTGACGACCATCAAGGACGTGATGTCGATCGGCGAGAACAAGAACGTCGGACGCGCCGTCATCACGCCAGACGGCCGCCTCGCCGTGCTCGCGCCCGCGGAGGTCCAGGCCGGCGTCCGCGCGCTCGTCGATCAAGTCGGCAAGGCGCCCGCCGCCGAGGATCCCACCGTGGAGCTCCAGTATTTCCTCGTCGTCGGCCGCGGAGCCGGCGCCCGCGGCGCTCGCCGAGATCAAGCCCGCGCTCGACGAGATCGTCAAATCGCAGGGGCCGCAGACGTTCACGCTGGCGCAGCGCGCGTCGCTCTCGTCGCTCCACGACGAGGAGGGCCGGCTCAACAACTTCAGCGACGAGTTCGAGATCAAGCAGGTCGCCGTGCAGACGAGCGACGCGATCTACGCGAAGCTCTCGATTCGCTGGAAGACCGACAAGCTCGAGACGCGCGTGCACGTCGAGCCGGGGCGCTTCGTCGTGCTCGGCGCGACGGGTCAGCACGCGCGCGACAGCGAAGACACCCTGTATTGCGCGCCGCCGGCGGCTGTTCATTCGATGCAGGTGAGGCCGTGCTTGTCGTGGGCCACGCGGAAGTCGGGCGCAGGGCAGGAGATCTGGCACGCGTCGCCCTTGCAAGCGTCGCTGTCGGGCACGGTGTAGGCGCAGCCGCCGGGGCCGCACGACCACGAGACGCCGGTGTCCTCGCTCTTGCCGGTCGCGCGCGGCGCCGCGAGCACGCACGTGCCGGTGAGGTTGACGAAGCCGTCGGCGCACTGGCTCGCGACGGGGCACACGTCGCCGTGGCGCGGGCTCCCGTCGGCGCAGCGGCGCGCGCACCGACCGGAGATGCTGTCCGGCACCTCGGCGCCCTTGCACGCGGCGCCCTCGTGAACGTGCCAGCGGCGCGCGCGGGCCGACGCGTCGACCGGCTGCGCGTCGACGACGTAGGCCTCGCGAACGTTCTTTTGCAGCGTGGCCTCGTGGATCCAGGCGTATCCCGCGTCGCCCCAGCGGTCGCCCCAGCTGTTGTGGGCGAGGAAATAGGCCCCCTTCGGGAACGTGACGTAGCCGGCGAGGACGAGGTAGTGACCGCCGGTCGCGTCGTTGTAATCGGGCACGTACGAGGCGTTCGACGCCCGGCGCGTGTGCGCGAAGCTGTGGCCGATCTTGAGGCCCACGACGACGTCTTGGCCGGCGGCGATCTTCGCGCGGAGGACGTCGACGTCGGCGGGCGGGCGCAGCACCTCGATCTTGCGCACCTCCGCGACGGGGCGCGCCGCGGCGGAGCTCGAGCGCGACGGGTCGGGGGCGACGCCGCATTTGCGCGTGACGTGCCAGCTCTTGCAGAGCTCGGCGCTCATCCAGCTGGCCGCCTCGTCGTTTTGATACGGCCAGCTCGACTCGCTCGCGAGCGGCTGCTCGAGGTTGGTCTTCATCGCCGGGAACTCGGCCGTGCGGTGGTAGCGCGACCAGATCTGCATGACGCTCGTCTGCACGGGGACGCCGGTCCAGCGCGCGACGGAGTGATCCGCGGCGGCGGCGAGCGCGAACGCGGAGCACGTCGGCGCCGAGCCTTGCGCGCGCACGATGCCCTCCGTGCCCTCGCTGCGGTGATCGACGTAGGCGGGCAGGCGGAAGCTCTTCGCCCGGATGGTGTTGTACGGGAGCAGCGCGGTCGCCGCGTCGTCGAAGGCGCCGCTCGGATCCTCGAGGCACAGGACCGGGATGCTCTTGCCTCCGACGTCGACGCCGCCGCACGGGAACTCGCCCGCCATGGGCTTCGTGTGGCGCATGTCCTCGCGGTCCTGCAGCGCGAGCGGCGGCAGGTCGGGCAGCGAAGGGAGGGCGCGCGGGTGGCGCGGCGCCGGCGGAAATTTGGGCTCGCGCGCGTCCGGCGCGCGCCTGGCCGAAGCCCCACCGGCGGCCTTCGCGCGCGCCGCAGCCGAGGATTTTCGCGTCGCCGGCTTCGTGCACGCGCCGGCCGTCGCCGCGATCGCGACGGCGAGGCCGAGCGCGGCGGACGCGCGCGCGCCTCGTGCCCGAAGGGAGACGAAGGTTGCCCGGGCGCGCGACACGCCCGGAGAGCCTACGCACGGGGCGGCCGCGGCGCCACGTCGAGGGCCCCCATGGGACGGTCCCGGCAGATGGACTACGCTCCGCGCCGTGCGCCGCGCCGCCCTGATCCTCGCGCTGACCGCCTCCGCGCCTGGGTGCCTCGGCGCCGCGCCGAGCCCGCGCGACGCCGCCGGCGCTTACGCCGACGCCGCCCGCCGCGGCGACGCCGACGCGCTCTACGATCTCCTCAGCGAGCAGAGCAAGAAGAGCCTCTCGCGCGAGGAGGTGCGCCGCATCGTCGCCGACGAGAAGGCCGAGCTCGCCGACACGGCGAAGGCGGTGACGGGGCCCGGCGTCGTGCTCAAGGCGCGCGCGCGGGTGCGCCACGCCGACGGCGAGGACTCGACGCTCGACGTCGACGAGGACGGCCGCTTCCGCGTCGCCTCGGCCGACGCGCTGCCCGCCGGCGCGCGCACGCCCGAGCAGGCCCTCGAGGAGCTCCGACGCGTGCTCGCTCGACGCAGCTACGCCGGCCTCATGCGCGTGCTCTCGCCGTCGACGCGCGCCGCGATCGAGAGCGATCTCCGCGCGCTCGTCACCGGGCTCGAGCACCCCGAGGGCCTCGAGGTGAAGGTCGTCGGCGACGCCGCGACCGTGCAGGTGCCGGGCGGACACGAGGTGAAGCTCAAGCGCGAGTCGGGCATCTGGCGCGTGGAGGACTTCGATTGAGCGCGCGGCGTCCCCTCTTCTCCCCCACGCGGCGGCAGCTCTGCCTCGGCGCCGCGGCGCTCGGCGTCACGCTCGGCGTCGATCGCGTCGCGCGCGCGTTCGGGGACGAGGGCGCGTTCAACCCGCGCATCCTGATCACGGGCCTCGCGAAGTGGGAGGGGGTCCGCGCGACGGCGCCTGCGCGCTGGTCGAAGGAGCTCATCACGCGCACGAGCGCGCCCGCGCGCCAGGCGCCGACGACGGTGCGCGCCGACGATCCTGCGCTGCTCGCCGAGCCGTTCGCGATCTGGGGGGGCGACTCCGATCCCGCGCCGCTCACCGACAAGGAGGTGCTCGGCCTGCGCCGCTTCATCGCGCTCGGCGGCGTGCTCTTCGTCGACGAGTTCGCGCCGGAGAAGGGCGCCTTCGTGCGCGGCACCAAGCGCGAGCTCGCGCGCGTCGTCCCCGAGGGCGCGCCCGTGCCGATCGGCACCGAGCACGTCGTCTTCCACTCCTTCTATCTGCTGACGCGGGCCGTCGGTCGCGTCGAGGGGCCGGCGAAGCTCGAGGCGATGGTGCGCGCGGGCGCGGCGCAGGTGATCTTCTCGCAGCACGACCTCCTCGGCGCGCTCGCGCGATCGGCGGGCGACGTGAGCCCGCTCGCGGTCACGCCGGGCGGCGAGCTCCAGCGCGAGCACGCGATCCGCCTCGCCGTGAACATCGCGATGTACGTGCTCTGCTCGAACTACAAGGACGACCAGGTGCACGCGCCGTTCTTGATGCGGCGGCGCGGGCCGGAGCGGCCGTGAACAAGAGCCTCGCGGCGACGGGCGATCTCTCGGCGCAGGCGATGTGGCTCGCCGCGGCGCTCGCGGCGGCGGCGCTCGGGCTGCTCCTCTACGAGCTCCTGCAGACGCGGCGGACCCAGCGCGGCGCGCTCGTCGTCGGCGTGAGCGGCGCGGCGGCGACGGTCGCGCTGCTCCTCGCCGTGCTGCGACCGGTCGCCATCAAATCGCGCGCGAGCCTCGTCGGCCCCAAGGTCGTGCTCCTCGCCGACGCGTCGCGATCGATCGATCTGCCCGGCCTCTCGGGCACGCGGCGCGCGACCCTCGAGCAGGCGATGGCGGCGTTCGAGGCGCGCGGCGGCGACGTGCGGCTGACCGAGCTCACGTTCGGCGAGGGCCCGCCCGCGCCGATCGAGCAGGCGCAGGGCAAGAAGGGCGAGCGGCGCGCGCTCGCCGCGCGGCCCGCGATGCGGAGCGACCTCGGCGCCGCGCTCGAGGCGCTCGCGCGGTCGAGCGACGAGCGGCCGCAGGCGATCGTCGTGCTCTCGGACGGCAGGCTCGACCGACCGCCGGAGCTCGGCGCGGGCGACGCGGTGAAGGCCGCGCTCGGCGCGCTCGACGTGCCGGTGCACACGCTCGCCCTCGCCGACGAGGCGCCGAAGGACGCGAGCATCCGCGCCGTGAAGGCCGCGGGCGCAGCGGTGGCGCACCAGCCGTTCTCGCTCCGCGTCGAGGTCGGCTGCGACGGCGGGCTCGACTGCGGCGACGTGCCCGTGCTCGCGCGCGAGCTCCGCGAGCAGGGCCCGCCCGTGCTCCTCGCGAGCGGCACCGCGCACGTGGTGAACGGCAAGGCGACGATCGAGCTCTCGATGACCATCGATCGGGCGGGCGCGCGCATCCTCGAGGTCGAGATCCAGCCACCCGCCGGCGACACCATCCCCGAGAACGACAAGCGCTACGTCGCGCTCGACGTGACGCGCGATCGCGTGCGCCTCCTCCACGTCGCGGGCCGGCCGACGTACGACGTGCGCGCGCTCCGCATGTGGCTGAAGAGCGACGCGTCGGTCGACGTCGTCGCGTTCTTCATTCTTCGCACCCTGACCGACGAGGTGAACGCCTCGCAGGACGAGCTCGCGCTGATCCCGTTCCCGGTCGACGAGCTGTTCAGCACGCACCTGCCGAGCTTCGACGCCGTCATCCTGCAGGACTTCGACGCGAGCCCGTACGGCCTCACGAAGCACCTGCCGAGCCTCGCGAAGTACGTCGAGAAGGGCGGCGGGCTGATCATGGTCGGCGGCCCCGACGCGTTCGTCGGCGGGCACTACGCGAACACCGAGATCGCGCGCGTGCTGCCCGTCGATCTCGACGCGCAGGCCGCGGCGACGGACCGCGCTTTCTTCACGCCGCGCCTCACGAACGCGGGTCGCTTCGCGCCGGTGCTCGCGCCGCTCCGCGCGCTGATCGGCGAGGAGCTCCCCGAGATGCCGGGCACCAACGTCGTCGGCGACGTGCGTGACTCCGCGACCGTCCTCCTCGAGCACCCGTGGCGCACGACGAAGAGCGGGGCGCCGATGCCGATCCTGGCCCTCGGCGAGCACGGCAACGGGCGGACGATCGCGCTGACGATCGACGGCTCGCATCGCCTGCTCTTCAGCGCCTTCGCGGCGAACGCGGCAGGGCGCGCGCACGGCGCGTTCTGGGACGCGATGCTCGGCTGGCTCATGCGCGACCCGCGCTTCGAGCCCGCCGTGGTCGACGTGCGCGGCGGCTGCCTCGCCGGCGAGCCGACGACGCTCGTGCTCCGCCCGCTGCCCGAGCAGAAGGGCCGCGCCGTCGTCAAGGTCACGCGCCTCGGCACCGGCGAGCCCGTCGCGACGCTCGAGGCGGCGCTCTCCGGCGACGGCGCGCCCGTCGAGCTCGCGGCCGGCACGCTCGAGGCAGGCGGCTACACGGCGACCGTCGAGATCGGCGTGGGCGCGTCGAAGGGCCCGACGACGAAGAAGGACTTCGCCTGTGAGAAGGGCGGCGACGAGTGGGCCGACTCGCGCCCCGACGTCGCGCGGCTCGAGGCGATCGCCGCGGCGACGCACGGCACCTACGCGCTCGCGACCGACGCCGGCAAGATCCCGCTCCCCGCCGCGAAGGAGATCGCCGCCGAGCGCGAGGTGACGGCGCTCCTCCCGCCGTGGGTGTGGACCGCGATCGCCGCGCTCGCGCTCGGCGCCCACTGGATCCTCCGCCGCCGCGCGGGCCTCGCCTGAGGGCGTCGCTCATCGCCGACTTGGCGCCGCGTCTCCGTTCTGCTCCGATGCCGCCGATGGCCCGGCACCCGATCCCGATCGTCGCACCGTTCGCTTTGATCCTCCTTGCTGCCTGCGGCCAGATCCTTGGGCTAAGCGACTTCTCTAACCTCTGCGGAGGTCCGCTCGACGCTGCCGATTCGTGTGCGCAGGGAGGCGCTCCAGGTTCATCGACGTCGGCCTCGCAAACCTCGACCACGTCCACCGCGAACGTCGGCGGCGGCGGCCGCGGCACGGTGTCGAGCAGTGTCAGCAGCAGCAGCACGGGCGACGGCGGCTCGACCACGACAGCCGCCGGGGGAAGCGGCGGCGCTGCGCCTGTGTGCGGGACGTCAGGCAACGCTTGCTGCGCAAACGGGTGTCAGCCTGGGCTGGCGTGTAGCGCGAACGTGTGCATCGACGACGACGTGTGGGCGCTGGATTCCGATCAAGCGTTCCATTGGGAC
>DASYCF010001263.1:0-1839 GCA_036500365.1 Byssovorax sp. | reverse complement strand
CGATCGCGCGCGCGGCGCAGCGGGCCATCCGCGCGGGCGCGACGCTGACCTCCGTGCTCGACGTCGCGAGGCGCGTGCGGGCGCGCGTCGACGCGCCGCTGGTGCTCTTCACGTACGTGAACCCGCTGCTCGTCGCCGGCGAAGCCGACGCCGTACGGCGCGCCGCGGCGGCGGGCGTCGACGCGCTGCTCGTCGTCGATCTGCCGCCCGAAGAGAGCGCGCTGGTCTCCGCCGCGGCGGCCGAGGCGGGCGTCGCGCTCGTGCGCCTCGTCGCGCCGACGAGCCACGCCGCGCGCGTCGACGTGATCCTCGCGGCCGACGTCGCGGGCGCGGCGCCGAGCTTCGTCTACTACGTGTCGCTCACCGGCGTGACCGGCGGCGCTGCGCCCGAGCTCGCGCGCGCGGCGGAGGCGGCGGCGGCGCTGCGAGCGCGCGCGCACAGGCCCGTGGTCGTCGGCTTCGGCGTCGACGGCGGGGCGGCCGCGCGGGCCGCCGCCGGGCCGAAGGGCGCAGGCGCCGACGGCGTCGTCGTCGGCACGGCGCTCGTGAAGCGCATCGACGCGGCGACGTCGCCTCCTGGCCGGGTCGAGGCGGCCCGCGGGTTCGTCGCCGAGCTCCGCGCGGCCCTCGACGCGTAGCGCGCGGCGCCGGCCTCGCGGCGTCGTGGGCTGCCCGACGCGGCGTGCGAGACTTCAACGGTTCGCCTGTGCAGTGCGCTAGGATGGCGGCGCCGCGATGGAGACCGAGGGACGACCGCTCGTCACGCTGGCGCTCGAAGGCATCGATCGGCTCGACGGCGATGACGCCAAGGAAGAGGCGATCCGCACGCTCGGCAGCGTGCTCGCCGGCATCCCGCTGGAGGCCGACCTCGCCGCCGCGTCGTTCGAACGCCTCCTCGCGGCGAGCGGCGCGCTCGAGGCGCCGTGGTCGCGCACGCGCGCCTTCTCCGACGTGTGCGCCTCGCTCGCGTGCTCGCGCCTGCCGCGCGACCGCCGCGCGGACCTCCTCGCGAGCGCCGTCGAGCAGGCGCGCCGGGCCGCGGCCCCGCAGGAGCGCATCGATCGCGGGCGCGCCGCCGTGGAGGCGCTGGCCGAGGTGCGCCGCGACGAGGTCGTGGAGGACAGCCTCGCCGAGCTCGCCGCCGCCGCGTCCACGCTCGACGAGCCGCGCGCACGACAGCGCACCATCGGCCAGATCGCGCTCGCATTCGCGAAGATCGGCGACGGAGATCGCGCCGTCGCGCTGCTCGATCAGTCCGCCCCGTCGGCCGCGCGCGCGCGCGCCCTCGCGCTCGTCGCCGCGGAGCTCGCCGAGGCGGGCGACAGCGACGCCGCCGCGCCGCTGCTCGAGGCGACGATCGGCGAGCTGCGCGACGAGCCCGAGTCGTACGAGAGCGCGCTCGCCCTCCGCGCCGTGCTCGAGACGCTCCTCGAGCACGACGTCGACCTCGCGGGCGTCGCGCTCGACGGCGCCGCGAGCGGCATGCAGCGACGCGCCGGCGCGCCGCCCTTCGGCGTCGACGCCGCGCTCGACCTCGTCGATCGCATGCACGACGCGCGCTTCAAGCGGGACGCGTTGCTCGGGGCGATCGCGGGCCTCGCGTCGACCACGATGGACGCCGACGAGCTCGCCGCGACGGCCGCGCGCGTGCGGCTCAGCGTGGACCGCGTCGACGAGACGTACACGCGCGCGCCGTTGCTCGGCGAGCTGGCCGTGACGCTCGCGAGCCGCGGCGACGCGCGCGGGGCCGAGCGCGCCCTGGCCGACGTCGCGAGCATCGCGAGCCGCGCCGAGCCGGCCGAGATCGTCGACGCGCTCGGCGACCCGGCGACGGCGCTG
>DASYCF010001262.1:0-3276 GCA_036500365.1 Byssovorax sp. | reverse complement strand
AACGACGGCACGTCGTCGATCGACCCGCCGCACCGGAGGATGCGCTCGGCGCGCAGGTAGCGAACGAAGGCGCTGTCGCGCAGCGAGGTCAGGCGCTCGATCTCGCGGTCGAACCCTGCGACGTCCCCGCACGCGCTCGCCGCGATGTAGTCGGCACCGCACGGCGTGACCGCCTTCAGCGCGTCGCCCCCGCGCGCGAACGTGGACAGGTGCGCCTCGACGACCACGGGCACGTAGCCGGGCGGCACGCTCGCGCACACGCGCGCGTCGCGGCTGACGACGATCGCGGCCGCGTCGAAGCGCTCGGCGGCGATCGCGAGCGCGGCGGGTCGCGTGAAGACGTCGCGTGAGACGCCGAACGCGACATCGTCGAAATAGAGGGGCGTGCGCGCGTCGACGTAGGTCCGCGCGTGACCGTCCAGCAGATAGCCGAGGGCGCCGCCCGCGTTGTAGGTCGAGAGCACGTTCGCTCCCGCCGGCGCCGCGGCGAGGTACGCGGCGGCCGCGAGCGGGTGCACCTCTTCGGCGGGGCCGACGTGCCCGAGCGGGCCGAAGCGCTCGTCGACGAGGTGCGCCGTGTTGACGATCGCGGCGAGCCCGACGACGGCGCCGAGCGCGGGCAGCGCGCGGACGACGAGCCGGCGCGCGCGCCCCGTCTCCGCGCCGCCCGCGAGCGCCCGCGCGACGACCACGGCGCCGCGCGCCGCGAGGGGCACGAAGAAGATCGGGGCGATCGCGAGGAAGCGCACCGCGTCGAACGCCAGCGCGCCTCCCAGCACCGCGAGCGCGATCTCACGGCCCCACAGCTCGCGCGCGAGGAGCATCCCGGCGACGCCGGACGCTCCGAGGCACAGGATGAGCGGTCCATGCGGCGTCGACGCGACGTTCATCGGATCGAGCGTCATGAACGACGTCGCCTGCATGTCGGAGACGTGGCGCGTCGCGTCGCCGCCCGCGTGCGCCGCGAGGTATGCGAAGAGATCGAGGCCGTACGCGGTGCTGAGGAGCGTGAACACGAGCCCGGCGAGCGTCGCGAGGTGCGTCGTCCGGACCTCGGGCCGCGCCTCGCGCGCGAGCGCGGGTCCGACCAGGATGACGAACAGGGCCGGCGCGAGGACGAAGCTCCCGTGGATCTGCGCCCACACGAGATCGGTCGCGACGATCGCGGCGCCGAACAGCCAGCGGCGCCGCGTCGACGACGCGCCGAGGTACAGGGACGTGAGCACCAGCGTGGCGAGCAGGAGCGCAGTCGCCGGCGTCTCGGGTCGCGTCCGCATGCGCGCCATCGCGCACGACACGACGAAGCCGGAGATCCACGCGACGGCGCCACCGCCTGCGTCGGGCGCGACCTCGCCGACCAGCCGTACGCTCAGGAACACGATCGCGACGCCGATCGCGGCGACGAGGAGCACGAGCGCGACCCAGCCTCCTGCGAGGAAGAGCCCGTAGAGGAGCACCTCCCACAGCCACTCGGGGCACACGGCCGCGTGGGTGAACGACGGCAGCGCCGTCGGCTCGGGGACGACTCGGGCATGCGCGGCGAGGACCGCCCGTCCCAGCATCATGTGCCAGAAGGAGTCACTCTCCGTTTCAGGATGAAACGTCGCCGCAGCGCACAGGGCCGCGGCGAGCGCCGTCCACGCGTAGAGCCAGCGAGTCTTCATCCCGAGCGCACAAAAGCACGACGGCGCACCGCGAGGCGCGCCGTCACACAAAAATGGACCGAACGAAGCGAGGTCGGGGTTTGGGGCCGCTCCCGGCCCCATCGGCGATCAGCTCGCTTCGCGTAGGCCGATCACTCGTACTCGTTCTGGATGAAGATGCTCGTCGAGAGGACGACCTCGCCGTTGCGAACGTCGGCGCCGCGGGCGAAGAGCGACGTCACGGCGTTGTTGTTGAGGTCGCCGTGCGCGTTCGCCTCGAAGCCGTTCGCGGTGGCGCCCGACAGGCCCGAGCCCGCGTCCTGCGTGTAGTTGTACGAGTAGTAGATCGGCTGCGAGAGCGAGAAGCCCAGGCACTTCCAGCCGTTGAGGTTGTCGCCGGTGTTGAAGTCGGCGTCGTCGGCGGTGCTCGGCTGGTACTTCTTGCCGGCGGGGGCGGAGGCGGGGACGGCGGCGGCCGCGCTCAAGCAGAGCGCATGCATCGTCGACGCCGAGGTCGAGCCGTCGGCGAGGAGCTCGTTCGAATACGTCTCGCGCTCGAACGCGGCGACGGCGGCGCGCGTGATGGCGCCGATGTTGTTCTTCGCCTCGCTCGTCTTCGAGCTCGCGAGGTAGCGGTTCACGCCGTAGATGGCGAGCGCCGCGAGCACGCCGATGATCGCGACGACGATCATGAGCTCGACGAGGGTGAAGCCGCGGTTCTTCGAACGCTTGTATGCGCGCATCCTGATCTCCTTGTTCGGTCTGCCGGGGAGTCCAAGTCGAAGCGGGGTCCCCGGCGGACGCCGTCGCTTCGTGAAAAATTCGCGCGCGCCGCTCGTGCTGCGGCCGCGAAGTCGGGCGATCGGGCGATCACTCGCTCGGGTTCATCACCATGATCTCGCCGCCGATCGAGCTGCCGACGAAGACGGCCTGGATGCCGTTGTCGTCGCGATCGCCCACCGCCTGCACCACGTACCAGGGGTTCGCGTTGGCCGTCGCGGGCCAGCTCGGCTGCGGGTTCAGCGCCGTATCGGTCGGCAGCGCGTCGCCCGGGTTGCCCGCCACCGCCGAGTAGCCGAAGCGCACCGGCCCGTCGGACGAGACGTTGAGCGTCTTCCACTTGGCGTAGTCCGAGTGCCCGGCGTTGACCCAGGCGGACGAGTGGCTGTTCGGCGCCGTGTTGGGGTAGAGGCTGGCCAGGCTCGAAGAGCACGACCAGTACGTGAGCGTCTCGGCTTTGTAGCTCTCCTCGGCCGCGCGGATGTTCTGGATCATCGCCGTCGCCTCCGAGGACTGCGCGACGTTGAGGTACCGCCGCATCGAGTAGATCCCGATGGCCGCCAGGATGCCCATGATCGCGACCGCGGCGAGCAGCTCGATGAGCGTGAAACCTCGCCTTCGCGAGCGCTTCGCCGCACGGCTCGAGCCAGTCGTCATGGTCGGGATCCGCACAAGCATGTGATGTGCCATGGGAACCTCCCTTGGAACCCCTGTTTACGAGTCGGTCGGGTGCCCAAAATGGTCACCGGCCCGCCTCCGGCAGTGACGTTTCTTGGCCGGAGGGTTCACCGGACTCGTCGTCGTCGGTCATGGCGCCGTCCATCCCGTGCTTCGCGAGCCGGTAGCGCAGCGA
>DASYCF010001261.1:0-1757 GCA_036500365.1 Byssovorax sp. | reverse complement strand
CGACGACATCCCGCTCCTGGTCGATCATTTCTTGCAGCAAGCCCTCGCCAAGCACCCCGAGTCTCCGGTGAAGCACTTCGAGCCCGACGCGCTCGCGGCGATGCTCTCGTACCGCTGGCCGGGCAACGTCCGCGAGCTGGCCCACCTCGTCGAGCGGCTCGTCCTCCTCGTCCGCCACCCGACGATTCGACGCACCGACCTCCCCCAGGCCGTCGCCGCCCCCCAGCCCGCCGAGCAGGTCGGTCTCATGGAAGAGATCCTTCCCATCCGCGAGGTCCAGCGCCGGTACGCGCGATGGGCGCTCGAGCAGCTCGGCGGCGCCCGGATGCGCGTCGCCGCGGCGCTCGGCATCGACAAGAAGACGCTGGCCAAGTGGCTGGCCGACGACGCGAGCGAAGGGTAAAAGCGCTCGGGGGACCCCGGAATTTCTCCAGCGAGGGGTGAGAAATCCTCCCCCGATTGCACGCGGCGGCGACGTCATCCAGGTCTCGCGATGCGCGCCGTAGCGGCGCGTCACGGCGCCGAGGCGTCGCGCTTCACGCCGTCCTGCTCGAGCAGGCGCTTCGAGCAGTAGATCGGCGCGTGATCGCCCAGCGCCATCGCGATCGCGTCGCTCGCGCGGGAGTCGAGCTCGATGACGCGGCCGTTCGACTCGATGAAGAGCGAGCCGATGAACGCTGCGCCGCGGCGATCGTCGATCTGCGCCTTCACCACGGTCGCGCCCATCTCGTGGAGGGCGGCGTCGAAGAGGTCGTGCGTGAGCGGCCGCTCGAAGCGCTCGCCTTGCCGGCGCTTGTCGATCGACACCGCCTCGCTGCCGCCGATCAAGAGCTGCAAGACGAGGCTCGCGTCGCGCGGGCCGACGAGCAGCGTCGAGCCGCCCTGCATCGCGGGGTCGAGGCCGAGGACGACCACCTCGACGTAGCCCGGCGCCGCGCCTGCGCGTTCGCCCGCGTGGGGGGTCGCGCCCTCTGGGGCGCGCGGCGGCTCCGCCGAGATCGGGGCGAGCGGCGCGAGCGTGACCGTGGCGGGCGGAGCTGCCGCCGCGCCGCAGCCGAGCGACGCGACCGCGAGCGCGAGGACGATGCGGCGCACGACCGAAGGTTCGCACGTCCTCGCCGTGAGCGCCGCCGCGCTGCGCCTCGACACGCGCGCGCGTTCGGTCGATATTCCACGCGCCGTGGACCCGGTCGAGCTCGTCAAGACGCGCTGCAAGGAGGCGGGGCTCGAGGTGACGTCGCGGCGCGATCCCCGCGCGACCGTGCGCGAGGTCCCCGCGTCGGAGGCGAAGACTCGGTCGAACGAGACGCTCGCGAGCCCGACGTCGGCGCCGGAGCGCGACCTGCCCAAGATCTCGGTCGAGCTCCGCGGCACGCTCGGCGGCCCCGTCGATCCGCCGTCCGGGCCTGCGGCGCAGCGCGATCTCGAGGTGCTCGAGACCCTCGGTGAGGGCGGCATGGGCCGCGTGTTCGCCGCGCGCCAGCACTCGCTCCGTCGCGACGTCGCGATCAAGACCGTGCGCGATCAAGCGACCGACGCGCAGCGCGCCGCGCTCTTGACCGAGGGCGCCATCATGGGATCGCTCGAGCACCCCTCGATCATCCCGGTGCACGCGCTCGGCGTCGACGAGGCGAGGCGCCCCGTGCTCGTGATGAAGCGCGTCGAGCACGCCATCGAGTGGACCGATCTGCTCGACGACCCGGGGCACGTCGCGTGGGAGGGTCGGGGCGGCTCCGCGGACGACCGGCTCGAGGGGC
>DASYCF010001260.1:0-3143 GCA_036500365.1 Byssovorax sp. | reverse complement strand
GGCCGCCGCAGGGAGCCAGCGGAGCGAAGCGCGCATGTCCGGTCGCGATCATACGCTACGCTGTCGCCATGACGAAGGCGGGCGCGAGCGCGGCGGCGCGGCGGGCGCGCGCGCGGTTCGTCGTCGGCGCGATCACGACCGCTGCCCTCGCCGCGGGGTGCGAGCTGGTGCTCGGGCACATCCCCGCCGCGGTCGACTCCGCAGAAGGCGGCGCGGCGACCAGCGCGGTCAGCGCCTCGCGGTCGAGCGGCTCGGGCGGCGCCGCGGCCTCCTCGAGCGCGGATTCTTCGAGCGCCGGCACCTCGTCGAGCGGCGGCGCGAGCGCGACGACGACGGCGATCTCCACGACCGCGACGAGCGTCGCGAGCAGCGGCTCCGGCGCGTGCTGCGACTGCGACGGCGACGGGCACGACGCCATCGGCCCGTGCGGCGGCGACGACTGCGACGACACCGACGCGTACGCCTACCCCGGCGAGTCGCAGTACTACCCGCTCGCGAACGCGCGCGTCGGCTTCGACTGGAACTGCGACGGCTTCGCCACGCCCAACCCCGCCCTCGAGAAGACGCTCGACTGCGCGATGCAGCACCCGCCCTGTTCGGGTGAGGGGTACGTCGCGCCGACGCCGCCTGCTTGCGGCGACAGCGCGCCGTGGGGCGCGTGCGTGCAGCAAGGCATCGTGTGCGTCGCGTCGGTCGTCACGCAGTCGCAGCCGATGTCGTGCCGGTGAAGCTCAGGCCGGCGACGCGCCCGGGTCCCGCTTCTTCTTCTTCGCGGCGACGCGCAGCGCCTTCTGCTCGCGCGCCTTGGCGATCTCGCGCCGGATGTCCGCGGCGCGCGCGTAGTGCTCGGCGACGCGCTCGATCGTCCCGGCGACCTTGCCGTCGCACTTCGGACACCACTCGGAGTCCTTCGCGAGCCCGGCGCGGCAGCTCGGGTCGGAGCAGACGAAGTGGCCGAAGGTGCGGCCGACATACCAGCCGACGATCGCGACGATCGGCACGAGGTAGCCGCCGTGCGGCATGACGAGCGAGACGAACGCGCCCGCGAAGAGGCCGAGGAAGAAGCCCGTGCCGCCGTGCCCCTTGAACAGCAGGAACACGGGGCGCGGGTCGTCGGGGTCCATCGCGGTGAGCTGCCGCGGCCCCGCCTTCGCGTCGTCCCATACGTGGTCGCACCGGTCGCACGAGAAGCGCGTGCGCATGCCGGTCGCCACGAAGCGGCGGCGCACGTACGCGTGCTCGCAGCGCGGACAACGCGTCGTCCCGTCGGGCTCGTCGTCGGCGACCTCCATCGGCAGCGCGGCGCGGCGGAGGATGCCTGTCGCGCGCTCGACGTCGGCCTCGTCGACCATGACGCGGTGACCGCCTGCGGCGCCGACGAGCAGCGGGTTGAAGCTCGTCGCCTCGATCACGCGGCCCTGGATGCCCTCGGTCTCGAGCATGTTCTTCGCGAGCTCGGCGGCGACGAGATCGAGGTAGTTCCCTGCCTCGACGCTGCGGCCCGTGCGCGGGTTCTCTTTGTCCCGGTACGCCATCGCGCGTGAGCCTACCGGTTTTTTTCGGACGTCGACGCGCCGAGCCGGAGGCCGACGAGGAACACCTCGATGCTGTTCGCGCGCGTGCCCTCCGGCCGGATGACGCGCACCTCGGCGAAGCGCGCGCGCAGGTGCCGTCGCGCCTCCTCGAAATCCGGTCCCATGAACAGCTTGCCGACGAACGCCGAACCGGGCGCGCCGAGCGCCGCGGCGACGTCGACGGCGCGCACGAAGAGCTCGTGGCTCCGCGCCTGGTCCGCGTCGCGGTTGCCCGTGGTCGACGGCGCCATGTCGCTCAGCACGACGTCGTACGGCGCGAACGTCGCGAGCGCGTCGTTCGTGAGGGCGAGCGCGTCACCTTGCACGACGACGGCGTTCGCGCCGATCGCCGCCGTGATCGGCGCGAGGTCCACCGCGAGCACCTTGCCCGCCCCGCCGACGCGCTGTGACGCGTACATCGACCACGAGCCGGGCGCGGCGCCGAGGTCGAGCACGCGCTGGCCCTGCCGGAGCAGGCGCACGCGCCGATCGATCTCCTCGAGCTTGAAGACGCTGCGCGCGGGGTAGCCGCGCGCCTTCGCCGCCTTCGTGAACGCGTCGGGGCGCTTGTACGGGTTCTTCCCGCGCACGAGGCCGACGCGCCCGCGGCTACTTCTTCTTCTTCTCGCCGGGCATCGGGCCGCGCGGGTTCGCGCTCGGCTTGCCGGCTTCCTTCTTCTTGATGGCGCCGCGGATCGTGACGAGGCAGCCGCGCGACCCAGGGACCGCGCCCTCGATGAGGACGAGGTCGTCCTCGGCGATCAGCTTCGCGACCTTGAGGTTCAGCGCGCTGACGGTCTCGTTGCCGTACTGGCCCGGCATCTTGAGGCCGGGGAGCGTGCGGCCCGGGGTCATGTTCGTGCCGATCGAGCCGCCGTGGCGGAAGTACTCGTGCGTGCCGTGCGAGTTCACGCCGCCGGCCATGCTCCAGCGGCGGAAGACGCCGGAGAAGCCGCGGCCGCGCGTGATGCCCTGCGCGTCGACGAACTGGCCCGGCTCGAAGATCTGATCGACGCCGACCTTCTGGCCGATCTCGAACTTCGCGACGTGCTCGGCCGAGGCGCGGAGCTCGCGCACCCAGCGCTTCGGCTCCTGGTTCGCCTTCTTGTACTGGCCGGCGAGCGGCTTGTTCGCCGTCTTGGCGCGGCGCGCGCCGAGCGCGAGGACGAGGGCCGAGTAGCCGTCCTTCTCGAGCGTGCGCTTGCCGAGGACGACGCAGCCCGCGCGCACGACGGTGCAGCGGACGACCTCGCCCTTTTCGTCGAAGATCTGCGTCATGCCGATCTTCTCGCCGATGATCCCGGGGTTCTTGTTCACGGCTCCTGTCCTTTTCTCGCCGTCGATGCGGCGTGTCGTCCCTCCTCGCGCCTCGCTTTCGAGAGCCGGTCCGGAGCTGGACCGGGGCAGCTGACGCCGCCGGGCGGTTCGGGGAGCGCGCACCTTAGTCGACCGCGTCGCGACGTCAACGACCGCGCTATTTGTGAAGGCCGCGCGACGCTCGTGAGAATAGGATTTTTCAGCCGGTGACGCCCCGAGTGTGGCGTCGGACGGGGCTATGAATTTGCGCCG
>DASYCF010001259.1:0-6080 GCA_036500365.1 Byssovorax sp. | reverse complement strand
CGTCGACCGGCGCGGGCTACGCGAACGTCGATCGCGGCGCGGAGCGGCCCTTCGCGGCCGACGTCGCGCACGGAGGCGCCGTGTTCGACGCCGGGGCCGAGGTCGGCGTCCTTCGCGTGCTGTCGCTCGAGGGCCAGGTGCTCATCGCCGGCGGCGGCGAGCAGGGCGCCTCGAAGGTCGCCGCCGGGACCGTCGTCGGCGCCGATGTGCGCCCGCTCCCCGAGCGCTGGCCGGTGCAGGCCACCGTGAGCGGCGGCTACCTGCGCGAGCTGGGCGGCGACAACGGCGCCTGGGGCCGCGTCGTCGTCGCGGGGTCGATCGGCCGTCTGCGCATCGCCGGCTCCGGCTTCGCCGAGCACGTGTTCGCGAGCGACCGCGATCCGATCGACCTCATGATCACCGCGGGCGCGAGCGTCGCCCTCACGACGTGGGCGCGGCTCGGCGCCGAGTACGTGGTGCAAGATCTCGAGGGCATCTGGGATCCCGACGAGCAAGACGGCGGCGTGAAGCATTTCGTCGCCGCGACCGCCGAGCTCAAGCTCGCCACGCGGGTGCGCCTCCTCGGCGGGCCCGCGGTCGGCCTCTCGCAGGGCGCGCCGAGCATCCTCGGCCGCGTGCAGGCGAGCTACCTGTTCTGAGCGCTACAGGCGGCGCTTCGACTGCGCGGCCTGCGCCTCGGCGGCGGTCTTCGCCGTCTCGAGGATGTGCGCCGCGTCGATGATCACGCCGCGCTCGGCCACGAACTCGCCGAGCTGCTGGCCGACGTACGTGAGCGCGTTCGCGTCGGCGACGCGGAACGCGCCGTCCTCCGAGTTCGCGAGCTCGATGACGCCGAGGTAGCGCCCGCCGAGCGCGATCGGCGCGCACAGGAGGCCGCGCACCTCGATGCCGGCGGCGCGGTAGCGCTCGTCCATCGCGCGCGCCGAGCCCGCCTCGTCGACGATGACGGCCGCCTTCGAGCGCATCGCCGAGAGCGCGACGGGCGCCTTCTCCGGCTGCCGGAAGCCGAGCACGCTGCGCGGGCCGCCGCGCTGCCGAACGACGACGAACTCGCGCTTGTTGATGTCGAACAGCGACACGAAGCCGAGCTCGCACGGGATCTTCTCGAGCGCGACGCCGAGCACAAAGTCGGCACCCGCGAGCGCGTCGCCGAGGAAGTGCAGGTCGCTCATCGCCTCGAAGAGCTCGCTGATGAGGTCATCGGCCGAGAGCTGCTTCTTCCGCTTCACCGTGGGAACGGGCGGCGGCGGCGGCTGCGTCGCCGCCGGCTGCGACGGCGCCGGCGGCACGTAGCTCGGCGTCGGCGGGACGATCGACTGGGTGGGGAACGACGCGGGCGGCGCGACGTAGTCCTCGTCCACCATCACGTCGATGCGCGGGGCGTCGACGATCGTCTTCGGCCCGGGCAGCGCCGACGGCGCGGGCGACTCGCTGACGCGGACCTCGTCGACCTCGCTCGCGGGCTCCGCGATCTCGATGATGCGGTTCACCGTCGACGGCGACGGCTCGCGCACGCTGATCGCGGGGCTGCTCGACTTCGCGGAGCCGGCGGACGGCGGATCGGAGCTCGTCGCCGGGGGCGCAGGTGCGGGCTCCGGCTCGGGGTGGCGATCGACGACCTCGACCACGGGCTCGGCCTTGGCGGGCGCGGGCTCGGGCTTCGGCGTCTCGACCGTCTTCGGCGCGGCGGTCGGCGGCGCGTCGACGATCTTCGCGACCTCGACCGGACGCGACGCGCTCGCGAGCGTCGTCGTCGCGCCCTCGATTTTCTGAGGGGAAGGGCGCGGCGTCGACACCAGCGGCGCCGGCGGCTCGTGGCCGGCGACGCGGACCTCGGCCTCGTCGCCCGCCCAGTCCTTCCAGGTCAGCGTGACGACGGGCGGGCGCCTCGGCTTGCCCGAGAACACGTGGTCGAAGACGGCGAGGCGCACCAGCTTGCCCGGGCGCGCGCTCGCGAGGCTCCTGCGCACGTCGGCGAAGCGATCCCGCACGAGCCGCTCGACCTCGGCCGCGGCCGTGCCCTCGCCGACGACGTAGACGACCTCGCGGTAGTGGAGCGGCGAGCGCGAGGTCGGGTCGTCGCTGCGCTCGGACTGCACGTTGTACGAGGGCAACCCCGGCGCGGCGGGCGGCGGCGGCGGGCGGTCGAGCGGGATGGCGATGAGCGGCTTCGCCTCGATCACCTCGGCCCGCTCCGGCGGCTCCGAGGGCGTCTTCACCGGCTCCGAGGGCTTCGTCGTCGGCACGAACGACGCGGCGGGCTTCTTCTCCCCGTCGGTCGTCTTCGGCGGCGGGGCCGACTTCGATCGCGCGCCGTTCTTCGCTTCGCGCTTCGACTCCGGCGCGGCGTCACCCGCCGCCCCGCCCGCCGAGAGCGCGGCGTCGTCCGGCGCGCGCTTGACCACGTACTTGAGGCGCGCCGACGGATCGATCGCGCGGTACCCGTCGTCGAGGAGCTCGATCGAGAACGCGCTCAGCGAGCCGGTGTCGCCGCGGATGGAGCGCGCACGCTGAAGCGCGGGCTGCCACTGCGTCGCCTCGACGCAGAGGGTCGCAGTTTTTCCGGGCTTCTTGCCCAGCCCAGAGATTTCGACGAACCAGCGCATGGACGGAAGGCGGGGTGACCAAACCCCGGACACCTCTTCTACCGACCGTCGCCCGGGGAGCCTAGTGTTTTCGGACACCGCGGCCGGACACGCGCGTGCGTGATTTTGGCGCCCCGCCGCTCAACGCGGCGAAGCTTTGCTACAAGGCATCTCGTGGCGGAGCGACCCGAAGACCCGCCGCCCGCCGACGCCGAGCCCGTCGCCCAGCCCGAGCCCGAGCCCGAGCCCGAGCCCGAGCCCGAGCCCGCACCCGAGCCCGCACCCGCACCCGAGCCCGAGCCCGAGCCCGCACCCGCACCCGCACCCGAGCCCGAGCCCGCACCCGCACCCGAGCCCGAGCCCGCACCCGAGCCCGAGCCCGAGCCCGCACCCGAGCCCGAGCCCGAGGCCGCTGCCGCCGCTACACGTACAGCGCACCCCCCATCGCCTGCTCGAGGGTCGACGCGCGGCGTCGCCTTCGTCGTCGACCGCTGGCGGCGCATCGACGGCTGGCTCTATCCGCTCGTCGTCGCCGCGTGCGTGCTCGTCGCGGCGCGCGCGTTCTACGGCTCGATGTTCGCGCAGACGCACGGGCGCTGGTCCGCTCCGCTCGACGACGTGTTCATCCACTTCGACTACGCGCGGTCGACGGCGCGCGGCTACCCGTTCCAGTGGTCGGAGGGCAACGGCTTCTCGAGCGGCGACACGAGCCTCACCTACCCGCTCGTGCTCGCGCTCGGCTACTGGGTCGGCGCGCACGGCATGCGGCTCTGCGTATGGGCGGCGATCGTCGCGTGCGCCTCGACGTTCTCGTTCCTCTGGGCGAGCGGGCGCGCGCTCCGGCCGCTCGGTCGATGGGCGAAGTACCTCGCGCCGCCCGCCGTGCTCGCGCTCGGTGCCCTCGACTGGACGCTCTTCAGCGGTATGGAAAACGCGTTCCACCTCGCGCTGTGGGGCGTCGCGCTGCTGCTCGCGATCGAGCTCGGCGTCGCGCCCACGCGGCGCGCCGCGCGCCGGCTCGCGCTCGGCCTCGGCGCCGCGTCCGCCGTCCTCTTCGCCACGCGCCCCGAGAGCGTCGTGTGCGCCGTCGCGCTCGCCGCGCTCGGCGTCGTCCCGTGCATCTCGCGCGGCGGTCGGCGCGAAGCCGCCGGGCTCGCCGCGCGCGCCCTCGCGCCGACGCTCGGCCTCGCGGTCGTCCTCTCGGTGATCGATCGCGTGCTCACGGGCGAGTGGGCGCAGGCGGGCGCCCTCGTGAAGCTCACGATGTTCGCCCCCTACACGAGCGCCGCCGACAAGCTCGCCGAGTACGGGCACCTCCTCGCGTACGTCGTCCTGCGCAACACGCAGCACCACTTCGCCGACGAGATCCCCTGGGGCTGGCTCGTGCCGGCGCTCGGGCTCGTGCCGCTCGCGTCGCCGCGCGTGCGCCCCGTCGCGATCGCCCTCTGGGCGCAGGTGCTCGGCTGGCTCGCGCTCGCGGCGCTGAACGGACAGGCGCGCTGGCAGAACGAGCGCGTGACGATGCCCGCCGTCGCGTGGCTCATGCTGCTCGCCGCGCTCGGGCTCGCGACCCTCGTCTCGCGCGCCGCGTGGATCGAGCGGCCGCTGTCCCGCCTCGCCGTGACGCTCCGCTTCGAACGCACGGCTTGGCTCGGCCGCCTGTCGGTCGCGGCGCTGGTCGTGGCCGCGTTCTGGGCGCACCAGGCGCCCAACATGCGCTTCGAGACGTGGTTCTTCGGCCGCGCGAGCCGCAACATCCGCGATCAGCACATCGTCACCGGCGAGAAGCTGCGGCGCTACGGGGCGACCAAGGTGCTCGTCGGCGACGCGGGCGCCATCGTCTACGCCGCAGACATCGCGGGCCTCGATCTCATCGGCCTCGGCGGCTACCACGATCTGCCGTTCGCGCGCGCGAGCGGGCTCGGCGTCGGCGCCACCGTCGAGCTCCTCGAGCGCCTGCCGCCCCGCGATCGCCCCGACTCGATGGCGCTCTATCCGTCGTGGTGGGGCGACCTGCCGGGCCTCTTCGGCAAGCGCGTCGACAGCACGCCCATCGCGGGCAACGTCATCTGCGCCGAGTTCGAGGACGTCATCTACAGGGCGGACTTCGCCGCGCTCGACCCGTCCGGGATGCCGCGGTCGCTCGTCGCGGGCGAGCGCGTGGTCGACGAGCTCGACGTCGGCGATCTCGTGAGCGAGCGCGCGCACGACTACGCGCTCGGCCGCGGGGCGCTCGGCTTCGTCGACTACCGCGTGCTCCCCGTGTCGACCGACGCGCGCGGCGGCGCCGACTGGGTGACGGGCGACGCCCGCGCGAGCGGCGACGCGGAGGGCGCGCACGATCGCACGCGGGATCTCTTCGACGCGGGGCGCGTGATCCCGATGGGCGCCGACGAGTCCGCGACGATGCGCGCGCCGGAGGGCCCGGCGCGGCTCGCCCTGCGCACGATCGTCGCGCGCTCGCTCTACGTCGACGTGCTCGAAGACGACCGCGTCGTCGGCCGCCTCGCCATCGCGCGGACGCACACGTGGACGGAGCCGTCGATCCCCTTGCCCGCGAAGGCCGGCGCCGTGCGCGTGAAGCTCAGGCCGGTCGACGGCGAGCTCTTCGACGCCCACGTGTGGATCGTCGGCGGCGCCGCGCCCGCTCCCGCCAGCCCGCCTCCGACGCGCGCGCCGAGGCCCGCCGCGCGCGGCGCGAGCAGCGCGCGCTGACGCCAGACCGCCGTGGACCTCGCGCCGCCGGCCGACGCCGCGTGTCTCTTCGCGCTCGCCGCGGCGGCGCTCGTCGTCGCCTTCGCGAGGCAGCTCTTCGCGGCGCGGGCGCGCGTCTTCGTCGCGTGCGCGGCGGCGTGCGCGACGGCGCTCTCGGCGGCGTACGTCGCCGTCTACCTCCGCGGCGGTCCGCGCATCGTCGACGCGACGAGCTACCTCCTCGAGGCGCGCGCGCTCGCCGAGGGCCACCTCACGTTCGCGCTCGGCGAGCCCGCTGCCTCGACCATCGGTCGCTTCCTCGTGCGCCCGACCGGCGACGCGGCCCACGCTGCCGTCATCTTTCCGCCGGGCTACCCCGCGCTCCTCGCGCTTGGTGTCCTCGTCGGGGCGCCGCTCGCCGTCGGCCCCGCGCTCGCCGCGGCGCTCGTCGTCGCGACCTACGCCCTCGCGCGGCGGGTCGAAGGCGGCGCGGACGACGCCTGCGCGCGCGTCGCGGCGATGCTCTCGGTCGCGTGCGCGGCGCTCCGCTACCACACGGCCGACACGATGTCGCACGGGCTCGCCGCGGCGTGCTTCACCGGAGCGCTCGGCGCCGCCTTCGCGTCGACGGACGCGCTCGCTGCGGCCGATCGACGAGGCGCGTCGCTCTACGCGCTCGCCGCGGGCGCGTGCGCAGGGTGGCTCGTCGCGACGCGGCCCGTGAGCGGGCTCGCGCTCGCCGCCGCGCTCACCTTCTCCGTCGCGACGCGCGCGGTTCGGGCGCCGCCGCGGCTCGTCGCC
>DASYCF010001258.1:0-17881 GCA_036500365.1 Byssovorax sp. | reverse complement strand
GCGCGGGCGCCGCGCCCTCTGCGTCGGTCACGTCGAAGAGCTCGACCGTCTTGAAGAGCTGCCGCGCGCGGAGGCGCTTGCACAGATCGGCGAGCACGGGGTCGGCGGCGCCTTCCCACGCGTGCAGCGCGACGAGCAGCGTCTGGTCGTCGAGCTCGAGGTAGTCGGCGAGGGCCGGGGCTTCGCCCGCGGCGATCTGCGCGAGCGCGGCGGGGAGCTGCGGCAGCCGCGCGCCGGCGCGCACGAGGCCGAGCGCGCGCCGCAGGATGGCGCCGATCATCCACTCGGCCGCGCGCGTCGACTTGTGGAAATAGACCTGCTGGAACATGAAATGTCGCGCGAGCAGGAACGCCTCGATCGCGCTCACGCCCTTCGACCCGTCGATGGCGAGGCGCGGCCCCTCGGGCGCGGACGACTCGTCGAAGCGCAGGCTGCGGAGGAGCCACGGCAGGTCGTACTCGCCGTAGCGCACGCCGGTCGCGTGCGCGTCACGCAGGAGGTAGTCGCAGCGATCGACGTCGAACGTGCCGCTGACGGCCTTGGCGAGGTACGGCAGCGGGTGCTTGCCGGCGACGAGATCCGCGACGCGCTGCGGGAGGTTGGCGTCGTCGCCCACGAGCACGGCGTGCACCTCGCTGGCCGGATCGAGCAGGATGCGCGCGGTCCAGTCCTCGTGCGCGACGCCGCCGGGCACCGCGTCTTCGAACAGGTGCGAGAGCGGCCCGTGGCCGATGTCGTGGAGGAGCGCGGCGGCGATGGCGTCGCGCGCGCGCTCGCTCGTCACGCGATGCCAGAAGGGCAGATCCCGGTCGATCTGGCGGAGCCGCCCGAGGAGCTGCTGCATCACGTGCGCGGCCCCGATCGCGTGCGAAAACCGCGTGTGCTCCGCGCCCGGGTACGCGAACGACGTGAGCCCGAGCTGGCGGATCCTCCGGAGGCGCTGCACCTCCGCCGTGGCGAGGAGGCGCGGCACGATCCCGTCCTCCTCGCCCTCGAAGGCGATGATGCCGAACACCGGGTCTCGCAGGATCAAGGCAGGTTTTCCCGTGTCTTCAGGGCCCCTGTCTACCACTCCTCCGCCGCCTCCCGCGTGGAGAACTGATCGCGACGCATTCAGCGGTGACGACGACGCGTAGCTGGCGCGAGCCGACGTGGCGACGTAGGGATAGGTAGGCAAGGCCCCCTTGGTCTTTCCCGTGAGGCGCTCCCCGGGTGCGTGTTAGCTTGGATGGCTTGTGAACGTCTCGCGCGTCCCCCCGGCAGACGACCCACGGGTACCCCATCGATGAGCCCCGCCACCCGACAAGGCATGAACCCCGAGCCGCCGGACCGCCCGACCAGCGGTGAGCGGCAGCGGATCGGCGGCGCGGCGCCGGACGACGACAGCGACGCGACGCTCCACCGGCTCGACTCCATCCTGCGCGCGCTGCCCGAGAGCGAGCTCCACAGCCTCATCCAGCGCATGGGCATCCGCGTGGACGCGGGCAAGCGCATCGACGCGCCGTCTCAAGCGGCGCGCGCGCTCGTCGGAAACCCGGACATCCGCGATTTGACGCGTCTGTCGGCGGCGAGCCGGGAGCTCCTGCACCGCATCGCCGACGCGAACGGGGTGCTCTACGTGCCGTCGCTGCCCGCCGGGCTCGACATGCTCATCGCGCGCGGCGTCGTGTTCGGCCGCCGCACCGAGGGCGGGACGATCGAGCTCGTGCTCCCTGCGGCGTACCTGCTCCAGCTCAAGGCGTGGGAGAGCGAGGATCCGCGCGGGATGCGCGCGCTGCTGTCGCAGGCGCCGTTCGAGACGCTCAGCGCCATCGCGTCGCATTACCTCGGGCGCCCGGCCACGCCGCCGATCGCGCTCTCGCTCGAGCACGCGTGGGAGACGCTGAGCGATCCGCCGCGCCTCGCCGAGGAGCTCGAGAAGCTGCCGCCAGGCGAGCGCAGGCTGCTCGAGGCGATCGAGTCCGTCGGCGGCGAGGTCGAGACGCAAGAGCTCCTCGACCTCGAGCGCGAGCCCATGCGCCTCCGCGGCGCGGGCGGCGTGACGGCGACGCGGCGCGGGGCCGGCTTCTCGCTCGAGCGGCGCGCGTTCCTCGTGCCGATTCACCCGAACCGCCACGTCGTGCCGACGGAGGTCGCGCGCATCGTCGGCGCCGATCGGCGCGAGCTGCGCGAGATCCGCCGCGCCGAGATCCGCTCGTTCGTGCTCGAGGAGGATCACGCCCCTCGGCGCGCCCGCTTCGCGCCGGACCCGGCCGCGCTGGCCGTCGCGATCGCGTTCGCCGTGCGCGAGCCCTCGACCTCGGGCTCTCGAGGCGGCGGTCGCAGCGACTCGCAGGGCATCGAGGTGCGCGCGGGCGTCGGCACGCCGCGCTCGCTCATCGCGCGGCTCGCGCAGCGCTTTGGCCGTGAGGTCGAGGCGACCGCCCTCGTCGCCGCCCTGTCGCGATCGCTCGGCCTGTGGGATCCGTCGGCCTCGAGCGCGGCGACGCCGCCGGGCTCGTACGCGCTGCAGGAGCTCACGCGGCTCCTGTTCTCGACGTGGCGCCGAGGCGGCGCGTGGGACGAGGCGCGCAACGATCGCGAGGTCCTGCGCGTCGCCGCCGAGAGCAGGGACGCGAGCCCGATCGGCGCGCTTCGCGAGATGGTGCTCGAGGCGCTGCACGATCTCGGCGAGGGCCGCTGGGTCCCGTGGACGGCCCTGCGCGGCTACCTCGCCGCCGATCAGCGGCTGCCTGGCGTCGAGCGGCTCGTGCGCCGTTGGGCCGAGCGCGCCGTCGTCGAGGCGCCCGAGATCTCGGAGGTCGTGCGCCGGGTCGCGCTCGAGACGCTGCCCGCGCTCGGGATCGTCGACCTCGGCTCGCCCGACGGCGCCGAAGACGAGATCTCGCTCCGCCTCACGCCCCGCGGCCGCGGGCTCCTCGGCGGCGCGAAGCCGACGCCGGATCCGTCGGCCAGCAAATTCCTCGACGGGCAGGCGCTCCGCGTCGGGCCGACGGCGCGCGTCGCGAACGTGCTCGCGCTCGCGTCGTTCGCCGAGCTCGGGCGGGTCGCCGAGCACCTCGACCTCATCCTCACGCCGCAGTCGCTCGCTCGCGCGCTCTCGCTCGGCCTCGAGTCCGACGCGCTGCGCGCTCGCATCGAGGCGCTCACGCCGCTGCCCGACTCGCTGTCGCGGCTCCTCGCGCAGGCGAGCGAGGTGCTCGGCAAGGGCAGCTTCGTCGGCTGCGCGGGCTTCTTGTGGGTCGACGACCCCGAGATCCGCGAGCTCCTGCGGACGCGCCGACAGACCGCGGATCTGTTCGTCGATCCGTCGCCGCCCGCTGGCCTGTTGGTCGCGCCCGACGTGGACTCGGACAAGCTCGTGCGGAGGTGTCGCGGCCTCGGCGTCGAGGTCGAGATCGAGGGCGGCGCCGCCCGCGTGTCGCGCGCCACGCCCGTCCCGTCGGACACGCGCGGCGTGCCCGTCCGCCGCACGACGCGCAACCGCTGAGCCCGCGTCGCGAGGCGCGGGGCGTCTGCCCGCGGCGCCGACGGCCCGCGACAGCGGAGTCGTCGTGATCGATAATCCGCCGCGTGAACAGCCCCCCCGCGTCCGCAGCCACCCCGTCGGGGCAGGCGTTCCCGTGCCAGAACTGCGGCGCGAAGCTCACGTACGACGCGGGCACGCAGGCGATGAAGTGCCCGTACTGCGGCTTCCAGCAGGCCGTGCCGAGCGCGCCGCCGTCGCAGGAGGGCGGCCGCGAGATCCCGCTCGAAGAGGGGATGAAGATGGCGGCGCGCGGCTTCGGCACGCCGCTCACGCAGGTCTCGTGCAGCGACTGCGGCGCGACCGTCAACGTCACGCCCGGCGAGCAGACGGCGAAATGCGCGTTCTGCAGCTCGCAGCAGGTGCTCGCGCAGGAGTCGCAGGGCCACGCGATCCGGCCCGAGTCGCTCGTGCCCTTCAAGATGGAGAAATCGAAGGCGAACGAGGCCTTCGAGAAGTGGCTCACCACGCTCTGGTTCCGCCCGAACGACCTGAAGCGGATGGCGAAGCTCCAAGAGATGGGCGGCGTCTACATCCCGTTCTGGACCTTCGACGCGTGGGTGCGCTCGAGCTGGAACGCGGACGCGGGCTACTACTATTACGAGACCGAGTACTTCACGAACGCGAACGGCGAGCGCGAGTCGCGGCAGGTGCAGCGCGTGCGCTGGGAGCCCGCGAACGGGCAGCGCAACGACTTCTTCGACGACACGCTCGTCTGCGCGTCGAAGGGCCTGCCGAAGGAGCTCGTGATGCAGTTCTCGACCTTCGACACGAAGCAGCTCGTCGCCTACCAGCCGCACTTCCTCTCGGGCTGGCGCGCCGAGTCGTACGCGATCGATCTCATGCCCGCGTGGGGAGCCGCGCAGGGCGACATGGCGACCACGCAGGAGCACCGCTGCGGCGGCGACGTCCCCGGCGACACGCACAGGAACCTGCACGTGAACAACGCGTTCACGCAGGTGACGTTCAAGCACGTGCTCTTGCCCGTGTGGATCGCGGCCTACCGCTACAACGGCAAGCCGTATCAGTTCCTCGTCAACGGGCAGACGGGCGAGGTCGTCGGCAAGGCGCCGTGGTCGTACGTGAAGATCGCGCTCTTCACGTTGATGTGCCTCGCGATCGTCGCGGCGATCGCGATCGCCTACCAGCGCAGCCGCGGCGACCGGCCCTCGTCGCCGTCGCGCCGCGCGGTGCCGGCGGCCCCGTCTCGCCGCCATTGAGCTGACACTCCAGCGCGGCCCGGGCCGTGAGCCGGGCGCCCCGCGGATTCCCCCGCCGCCAAGGGATCTCTGCGCGGCGAAGGCCCCCCGCACCCGCGGCGAGCCGAGCGCCACCGCGTGATGGGCCGCTCCCTCGGCGTCGACCCCAGAGCCCGTGCCGCTTGTCCGTCGGCCTCGAGCGGTGATCAGGCAACTGCGTCGCGCATCGCGGCGACCAGCGCGATGAGCGTGAGCTGCGGCGACGCGTTCTTGTCGAGCGTGGTCGCCGCCTCGGCCACGAGCTCGTAGCGGCGCGCGGCGAGGGCGGCGGCGTGATCGTCGGCCGCCGCAGCGCGCGCGCGTGCGTCGCGCGTGAGGGCGGCGCCGAGCGCGCGCAGATCGCGGCGGAGCGCCGCCTTGTCGCGATCGCCGCCGTCGGCCGCGGCGACCGCGGGCGCGAGATCACGCGCGGCGACGGCCTCGAGCATCGTCTGCACGAACGCGTCGCGCCCGGCGCTCGCCTCTTCGTCCGCGAGATCGAGCGCGGCGGACGCGCTGCCCGCGGCGAGCTCGATGGCGGCCTCGGCGCGCGCCCCGTCGACGCCGCGCGCGCGGAGCACGTCGCGGAGCACGTCGTCGGGCAACGGGCCGAACCGAACCGGCAGCGTGCGCGAGCGGATCGTGTCGAGCAGCCGCTCGGGCCGGGCCGTCAACAACACGAAGTGCGTCGACGCGCGCGGCTCCTCGAGCGTCTTCAGGAGCGCGTTCGCCGCGCTGATGCTGAGCTCGTCGGCGCGGCGCACGACGAACACGCGCGACCGCCCCTCGTAGGGCGCGAACCCGGCGTGCTGGAGGACGATCTTGCGGATCTGATCGACCGAGATCTCCTGGAGCTCGGGGCGCGAGCGGCCGAGCACGTCGGGCGGGTAGAGGTTGCGCTCGACGAGCTGCACGTCCGGGTGCATCGGCACCTCGGGGCGTTCGGTCGAGAACGTCGTCGCGCGGCGGCACGCGTCGCAGGCGCCGCACCCGAGGGGGTCGCCGCTCGCGCACACGAGGGCTTGCGCGAGCGCCATCGCGGCGAGCTCCTTGCCGACGCCGTCGGGGCCTTCGAAGCGGTACGCGTGGTGGACGCGGCCGCGCGCGAGCGCGTGGAGGAGCGTGTCGACGGCGGCCCGCTGCCCGCGCACGTGCGTGAACGGCATGCCGCGCGCTACCACGGGCCGAGCGCCGCGTCAGTCGTGCGGCCGGCCGTGCGCGACGTCCTCGGCGATGCCCATCGCGACCTCGATCTCCTCCTCGGACTCGGCGCCGACGGTGCGCGCGCCGCTCGGCGAGACGGCGGACCAGACGAAGCCGCGCGGCGCGTGGTCGCTCTCGGGGCGCCAGCGCACCTCGAGCGCGAAGCCGTTGAGCTCGGCGCCGTACCCGTCCTCGTTGCGCTGCCAGATCGAGATGGTCGCGTGCTTTGCGCTCATGCGAACACCGGGTAGCGCGGCGCGGCGCGCCGAGTCAAGCGGGCAGCGCGCTCGCGGGGATCGGGCCGAAGCTCTCGTACGGCTTCTCGAGGTGCTTGCGGAGCACCTTCGACATGAGCGCCGCGTGGAAGCCGTCGATGATGCGGTGATCGAAGGTCGCGTTGACGCTCATCGTCTTGCCGGCGGTGATCGCGCCGTCGACCACGACGGCCGCGTCCTTCACCGCGCCGATGGCGAGCAGGATCGGCACGCGCGAATAGGGCACGAGCGGCACGTACGCGACGTCGAGGCCGAGCGTGCCGACGTTCGTGATCATGATGCTCCCGAACGGATCGCTCGGCACGCCGGCCCAGCGGAGATCGAGGTTCAAGGTCGACGCGAAGAAGCTCAGCGTCTTCAGGAAGCGGTTGAGCAAGAAGAACGGGATGCCCTTGAACGACGAGCGCGTCTTCTCGAGCGCGGGATCCTCGCGCGCGCGGACGCGCTTCACCTTGCGCTCGAACTCGTCGCAGATCTCGAGCAGGCTCATCTTCTCGACGTCGTAGAGCGTCGCGCCCGAGAGATCGATCTTGTCGTCGCCCTCGTCCGTCATCACGACCTGGAAGAAGACGCCGATGCGCTCGCGGAGGTAGATGCGGTTCCAGCGGAGCACCGCGTTCGCGTCGGGGCACGCCTCGAGCGCGGCGCCGGCGGCCTTCGCGAGCAGGTGGCTCATCGTCAGGCGGCGGCCGGTCTTCTCGCGGAACTCGGCGATGTAGCGCACGGCGTCGTCGACGCGCAGGTCGAGCGTGCCGTAGACCGACGGGTCGTACGCGGTCTGCCACGTGCCGATCGCGATCTTGCGGAAGCTCGACAGGTCCTCCTTCTTGCGGAGCGCGAGGTTCGGCATCGCGTCGAGGCTATCAGGGCGCGTCGGTCGGGTCCCAGCTCGTGCGGAGGTCCTCGTTGCACGCGTCGAGCCGTTGCATGTCGTCGTCGGGCAGCACGAAGTCGAACACGCGCGCGTTCTCCTCGATGCGCTCGCGCTTCACGCTCTTCGGGATGACGACATAGCCGCGCTGGATCGACCAGCGGACGAGCACCTGCGCCGGCGTCTTGCCGGCGCGCTCGGCGACGCGCGCGAGCGTCGGGTGCTTCATCCGCTTGCCGCGGGCGAGCGGGCTGTATGCCTCGACGACGATGCCCGCCTCGCGGCACCGCGCGACGAGCGCCTCCTGCGTGAGGAACGGGTGGAGCTCCACCTGGTTGACGGCCGGCACGACGCCGCCGTCCGCCGCCATCTCGTCGAGGTGCCGGATCGTGTAGTTGCTCACGCCGATCGCGCGGCATTTGCCCGACTCGAGCAGCTGCGTGAGGCCCTTCCAGCTCGCGCGGCGCACCTTCGCGACGGGCCAGTGCACGAGGTAGAGGTCCACGTGGTCGAGGCCGAGCCGCTTCAGGCTGCCCTCGCACGCGCGCACCGCCTGCTGCTCGCCGTGGTCGGAGTTCCAGAGCTTCGTCGTCACGAAGATCTCCTCGCGCGGGACGTCGCTCGCGCGGATCGCCTTGCCGACGTCCTCTTCGTTGCCGTAGATGCGCGCGGTGTCGACGTGGCGGTAGCCGAGGTCGAGCGCCCAGCGCACGGCGCGCTCCGTCTCGCCGCCGGCGCCCGACTGGTACACGCCGAGTCCGAGCTGCGGGATCTCGACGCCGTTGTCGAGGGTGATGCGAGGGCTCTGCGTGGCGGGCATGTCTCACTCCTTGGGGTGAACGTGGATCGCGGTTGGTGGTTGCGCGAGCGCGCGCGTCGCGTCGCGCACGACGTCGGCCCCCGGCGCGTCGACGTCGACGGCCAGCGGCGCGCCCGTGAGCCGCTCGATCGCGGCCTTCGCGTAGTGGCGCGCGAGCGGGTACTCGGAGGCGAGCAGCGGCACGATCTTCGGTGCGTCCGCGGCCGTGCCCCGCTCGCCGAGGACCGCGGCGGCGGTCATCTGCTCGTGCGGCTTGCCGAGGCGCAGCGTCGCGTCGATCGCGCTCTCGTCCGCGTCGCCGTAGAGCGCGACCGCGCGGGCGCGGTCGAAGCGCGCGCCGTACCAGCGCAGCATCGTGTCGACGAGATCGCGCGCCGATTTGTCCGCGTGGCACAGCGCGCACTCGAGCGGGCGATCGCGCTCGGCGCGCTCGGCGTCGGTCGGTGAGCCGATGCGGTGGTAGCGCGTGAGGCGGTAGGCGAGCCCGGTGTTCTTCCTCGGCATGTGGCAGCTCGCGCACGCGCTGCCTTCGCCGGTGGGCGCGTGGTGCGTGTGCGCGGCGAGCGCGGCGTCGCCGGCGAGCTTCGCGTGGCAGCCGAGGCAGACGCCGTTGCCCTGCGGCGTCGCGAGCGCGTCGAGCTTCTTCCTGTCGTCCTCCGCGTGCGGATCGTGGCACGCGGTGCAGGTCATCGCGCCGGCGCAGTGGCCGAGCAGGTAGTCGCGCGCCTCTCCGGAGTTGATCGAGCTGCCGCCGGGCGCGTGCTCGGCGGCGCGCCGCGCCGAGCTCGCGTCGAGCTGCGCGTCGCCCTCGGCCTCGAGGTCGCCCTGCGCGTCGCTCGCGCGCTTCCTCGACGCGTGCCGCGCGCCGCCCTCCCACGTGAACGGGTAGCGCGAGAACAGCACCGTGTGGCAGCGCGCGCAGACGTGGTTCACGGCGTCGGCGCGCGTCGGCGGCTTGCCGTCGTGCGTCGTCGCGCGGAAGAGCGGGCTCGTCGGCGCGTAGCTCGGCCTGCGATCGGGGTGCTCGACGTGCTCGCGGCTCCCGCCGTGGCACGCCTCGCAGCCGATGCCCACCTCCACCAAGTGCTCCTCGCCGAAGGTCTCTCGCGTCGCGGCGATCGCCTCGTCGAGCCGGGCTCGCGCGCCGTGCGTCGTCGCGTCGTGGCCGGTCACGAGCTGGATCTCGCGCCCGAGCGCCGCGTCGAGCGCCGCGGCGTCGGCGACTTCGAAGCGCCAGCGGCGCGCGGCCGGCAGGAGGTCGTCGCTCACCGAGCCCTGGTAGACCTTCGCGCCCGGCCCGGCGAGGTCGTCGTAGAGCGACGTGAGCAGCGGCGCCGTGTTGTGGCAGAGGATGCACGTCTGCCGCCACGTTCGCCCGCGCTCGATGCGCGGTCGCTCGCGCGCCATCACGCTGTAGCCCTTGTAGCGCCACGACGCGTCGAACCGGAGCCACGAGAGCGGCAGCACGGGCTCGTCGCGCGGATCGCCGACCACGCCGTCGCTCGCGCCGGTGCCGGCGACGTGCACGCCGACGTAGTCCTCGCGGTAGCGGCCGCCGACCACCTTCGTGATCTTGTAGAGCGTGCTCGTCTCGTGCGTCGCCGAGTCGACGCGCATGTAGCGGCGGCCGTCGTGCTCCTCGACCGTCACGGCGTCGTCGTGGAAGCGCACGCGCGCGCCGTCGAAGCGCCCGTCGATCTGCGTCGCGTCGAGCCGTCGCGTCATGCGGCGCATGGGCGAGGCGGCCCAGCGCTCGACCACGTCGGCGTGGCAGGGCTCGCACGCCTTCGATCCCGCGTAGTCCGCGCGCGCGACGTTGCTCGACACGACGGCCGCCGGCGTCACGCTGGGCGCTGGCGCGGGGCGGGCGCCGCACGACGCCGCGGTCGCGGCGAGTACGACCGCGACGGCGACCGCTGCCGTCGACGTGTCGGCGGCGCCGCGAGGCCGAGCGCCGGAGCTCATGCGCGCGACTGTCCCGCGCCGCGCCGCGCGAAGCAAGACGGCGTCGCGCCCCGCCCTCGTGCGCGCGACGGCTTCGCGCGTAGCATCGCTCCCATGCACGCACACCTTCGCCGCGCCTCCGCCGCGCTCGTGATCGCGACGCTGGTCGTGGAGCTCACGGGCTGCACCGAGGTCTACCACCCGCGACCGTCGCCGCGCGCCGCGGTCGAGTTCGATCCAGCGAGCGGGTTCGCGGTGGCGAAGGACGGCAAGAGCGAGCGCGTCGGCGCGTTCCTCGGCTCGGTCGAGGACGTCGTGCGCGACGACCCGCGCGCCGCCGAGGAGGCGAGCGCCGCCTCGAGCAGCGCCGTCGCCGCGACCGTGACCGGCGTCCTCGGCGCGGTCGCCGCGGGCGTCGGCGGTGGGATGATCGGCTACGATCTCGCCGCGCACGACGGTCGCTTCACGACGAGCGGCGACATCGCCATCGGCATGTTCGGCGTCGCGATCGGGCTGCTCATCGTGAGCGGCGTGTCGCGCTCGAACTCGCAGACGCACATGTTCAACGCGGTCAACATGTACAACGACGATCTCGCGCCCACGCCCGTGCTCCTGGTCCCGCAGGCGTACGGGCCCGTGCCGGCGCCGGGTTATCGTCCGCTGCCTGGCTTCCAGGGGCCCGGATGGGCGCCCCCACCGCAGCCACCGCCGCCGAGCGCCGCGCCGCCGGTGCCACCCGCGCCGCCGCCCGCGGCCACCTCGCCGAAGCCGCCGGAGATCGGGCCTGCGCCGCGACCGCTGCCGCCGGGCCTCATCCCGCCGGGCACGCAGCCGGTGCCGCTCGCGCCGTAGCGGCGCTCGGCCCGCTACTTCGGCAGGACGATCTTCGGCTCTTTGGGGTGACGCCGGTACACGAGGAGCGTTCGACCCATCTTCTGCACGAGGTGCGCGCGGAGGTCGCTCGCGCCGATCGCGGCGCCGATCGCGTCCGCGTCTTCGGGGCACTCGGTCCCGACGCGCACCTTCACGAGCTCGTGTTGCTCGAGCGCGGCGCCGACGGCGGCGAGCGTGCCCTCCGACAGGCCGTGCTTGCCGATCTGCACCACGGGATCGAGGTGATGTCCGAGCGCGCGCAGGTGACGGCGCTGCTTGCCGCTGAGCGGGACGGGCGCGACGGGCGTCTCCATCTCAGGCCGACGGCCACGCGCCGCGCGCGCGCACGGCGGCGTTCGGCTCGAGGCGGCTGAACTCGATCCACGCGCGGTTCCAGCCGATGGGATCCTGCGCGAAGCGACGCGCGGGCTCGGTCGGCGCCCACGAGTCCCAGATGCCGAAGTACGACTCGGCCCAGCCGAGCTGGAAGCGCTGGCCGCGCTGCGCGATCGTCGCGCCGCTCGGCATGGCAGGGATCTCCGAGAGCGACGCCATCGACGAGCGGACGCGGGGCATCTCGCAGGTGCGCTTGAAGAGTTCGAAGTCGACCTCGCCCTCGGCGTCGAACGGGTTGGTCGGGTCGTACGCGCGGGCGGTCGACAGCGCGCGCAGCGCGCCGAGGCCCCAGGCGCAAGCGGGCACGGCGGCGGCGAGCGCGAGGCTCAACGCGGGCGAGCCCGCGGCGCCGAGGTCGGCGAGCTTGGCGACGAGGACGGCGCAAACGAACGGCAGGGCGAAGCCCACGCCGAGCGCGGCCGAGGCGGTGCGCCAGAAGCGCCCGTGCGCGGCGAACGGCACCCCCTCGCGGACGCGCTCCGCGATGATCGGGCGCAGCTTGCGCGTGACCACGAGGGCGCACGCGACGACGAGCGTGAGCTCCGCCGCGACGAACAGCGAGATGGTCGCCTCGGCTGCGATCGAGTCGTTCGCCCCGGCGAGCGCGAGGGCAGCAGGCTTGACCGCGTACGCGATGCACGCGCCGCATGCCGCCACCACCGCCGCGACGGCGGCACCGAACCAGATCGACTCAATGGTCTCGTTCTTCACGGCGCTCCCCTTCGGCGTCGCTCGGGTCGGCCTCGGGGCGCTCTCGCTCGGGGGGCGCGCGCTGGTCGCGCGAGCCGACGGACGAAAGACGACACCGTAGGCCGCCCCGTGGCGGGCCTCTGACGCTGGCTCTGTGGACAGGCGTGCACGTAGGCCGACCTGCCCCAAGCTCGCTGAGCGACTTATCATGTAAGCAAACCGCGGTGGTGGAAAAAACTAGCCCGGGCGATTTTTCGTAGCGGGGGTGGCGAGCGGCGAGGAGCGCCGCCGCATCGTCCGATCAATCTCCGCTGGGCGCGCGGCGCCTTGCATCGACTAGGTTGCCTCACATGGATCAGCGCCGCGCCATGCTGCTGGTCTCGGGCGTGCTCGCGTTCGGGAGCCTCGGCTACTTCCTGTTCCTCTACGACGACGGCACCGCGCCGCGGTTCACTACGTCGCACCACCGGGCGCGCGCCGCGGCGAGCGCGGTGCTCGGCGCCGGGCTCAACGGGCCAGGGCGCACGCGGGTACCGGCGAGCGCGCCGTCGATGTCGATCCCGTCGACCAGCTTGCCCGAGCCGACGTCGGTGCCTTCCTCGCACGCGCCGTCGGAGGGTGAGCCGCACTGACCCGCGTGATCAGCGGACGCGCGTTCCCGATGCGCTGAACACCGCGGCGACGCGCGGCCCGCCCCACGGCTGGACGATCCCTGCCTCGTGCGGGAGGTCCCACGCCACGACGTCGGCCGCGAGGCCCGAGCGCAGCGCGCCGCACACGTCGGCCAGGCCGAGGGACGCGGCGGCCTCACGCGTCGCGCCGAGGATCGCCTCGGCGACGGTGAGCCCGTACGTGCGGACGGCGAGCGCGAGCGCGAGCGGCAGGCTGTCGGTCGGCGCCGTGCCCGGGTTCGCGTCGCTCGCGACGACGAGATTGACGCCCGCCGCGCGGAGCGCCGCGACCGGTGGAGGCGACTGGCCCAACGTGAACGACGCGATCGGCAGGAGCACGGCGCGGACACCCGCGCGCGCCATCGCCTCGATGCTCGCGTCGCCGACGTGCTCGAGGTGATCCGCGCTCGCCGCGCCGACGCTCGCAGCGAGCATCGCCGCGCCGACATCGTCGAACTGCCCCGCGTGCACGCGAAGGCCGAGGCCGAGCTCGCGCCCTTTCTCCAGCAGGCCGCGCGCTTCGTCGACCGTGAACGCCGCGCGGTCGATGTACGCGTCGACGAACGACGCGAGCTCCTCGCCGGCGATCTTCGGGAGCCACGCTCGCGCGACGCGCTCGGAGAAGGCGCGGCGATCGCCGTTGGCCTCCGGCGGCAGGGCGTGGAGCGCGAGGTAGGTCGGCACGAGGCGGACGTCGGAGACCGCGGCGGCACGACGCACGGCCTCGAGCTGCTTCATCTCGTTCTCGAGGTCGAGGCCGTAGCCGCTCTTGCACTCGACCGTCGTGACGCCGAGCGCGCGCATGCGGCCGAGCCGAGCGACGAGCGCGCGCGTGAGCTCGTCGACGCTCGCGGCGCGGACGGCGCGCATGCTCGCGACGATGCCGCCTCCCGCGGCGGCGATCTCCTCGTAGCCCTTGCCCTGCATGCGCAGCGCGTACTCCGCGTCGCGCGAGCCGACGTACGGCGCGTGCGTGTGCGCGTCGACGAGGCCGGGCGTCACGACGCCGTCGAACGCGACGACCTCGGCGTCCGCCGCCCGCGCGGCGAGCTCGGCGCGGTGACCGACGGCGACGATCGCGCCCTCGTCGATCAAGACCGCGCCGTCGTCGATCGCGCCGAGCGGATCGAGCGCGGTCGCGCGCGCGGGGTCGCACGTGACGACCCGCGGTGACGTGACGAGGCGCCTCAATTCGCGTCCTTCGTGAGCTCGCGGCGCGCCTTCTCGATCTCGTCGAGCACGGCGCGGCCGGCGACGCCGCCGACGATCGACTCGAGCGCCTGCTTCGACACGATCGGCTTCGGCGGGACGAGGCGGCGCACGCGCAGGCACCTCGTCGCCGCCTCGACGCAGCGGTCGCGGAAGCGTTTGTCGGCCTCGGCCCTCTTGACGAGCGCCTCGTGCGCGCGGTCCTGCGTGTCCTCGTCCTTGCAGATGAGGAGCGCGTCGCACCCGGCCCACACCGCCTCGACCGCCAGCTCCTCGATCGGGTAGCGCGCGGCGACGGCGGCCATCTCGAGATCGTCCGAGAAGAGCACGCCGTCGAAGCCGATCTCGGCGCGCAGGAGGCTCGCGCAGATCGCGCGTGAGAGCGTCGCCGGGACGCCGGGGTCGAGCGCCTCGCAGACGACGTGCGCCGTCATGAGCGACGCGATGCCGGCGCCGGACGCGGCGCGGAACGGCGGCAGCTCGGTGCGCTCGAGGCGCGCGCGATCGTGCGAGATCACGGGCAGGCCCACGTGCGAGTCGACCGAGGTGTCGCCGTGACCGGGGAAATGCTTGCCGCACGCGAGCACGCTGCGATCTTGCAGGCCTTGCACGAACGCGACGCCCGCGCGCATCACCGTGCGCGGATCGGAGCCGAACGCGCGATCGCCGATGATCGGGTTCTCGGGGTTCGAATCCACGTCGAGCACGGGCGCGAAATCGAGGTTGAAGCCGACGGCGGCGAGCTCGGCGCCGACGGCGCGCGCGGCGCGGCGGACGAGCGCCAGATCGCCGATGGCGCCGAGCAGGCGCATCGGCGGGAGCGTCAAGAACGGCGCGGGCATGCGCGTGACGCGGCCGCCCTCCTGATCGACGCCGATGAACGGAGGCAGCGTCGACCCGGCGGCGCGCGCGATCGCGTCGCAGAGGCGCGCGGCCGCGAGGTTGTCGGCGAGGTTGCGTCGAAACAGGATCGCGCCGCCGCGCCGCCCTTCGCGGAGCGCCTTTTCGTAGCGCGCGCCGAGCTCCGGCCCGTCGAACCCGCCCACGATGAGCTGCCCGCAGAGCACCGGGATCTCGAGGTCGGAGGCTGCCATGCGCGCGAGGATTAGACGAACGGCGTCGGCGGCGATAGCGGGCGCGCTCGGGCCGCGTCATCGGTTTGCTGCTATGTCGGCGCCGTGGTTCGGAGGCTCGCTTGGCTGCTCGCGCTCTCCGCGTGCGGCGGCGTCGCGAACCCCGAACCGGCGCCGCGCCCGCCGGTCGCGCTGGCGCCCGAGGTCGCCGCCGGCGCGCCGATCGCGGCGGCGCCCCTCGCCCGGCCCGCGCACCGCATGGGCCGCGACGAGGCCGAGCGCTACGTCGTCGCGCTGTTGAACCGTGATCGCGCCGTCGAGGGGCGCGGGCCGCTGCGGTGGGACGCGATCGCCGCACGCGCGGCGCGCGCGCACGCCGACGATCTCGCGGCGCACGGCTTCACGGCGCACGTCGGGACCGACGGATCCGTGCCCGAGCAGCGCTACACGGCCGCCGGCGGCGCGGGGCTCGTGATGGAGAACGCCGCCTGCTACGCCGACGCGAAGGACCGCCCGCTCGACCTCGCGCCGACGTTCGACGCCGCGTCGATCGAGGCGCTCGAGGCCGCGTTCGTCGACGAGAAGCCGCCTGCCGACGGGCATCGACAGAACATCCTGCTGGCGCAGCACAACGCCGTCGGCGTCGCGCTCGTGCAGACGCGCGGGCTCGATCGGCCGTGCCTCGTGCAGGAGCTGGTCGACGACTACGGCGTGTACCTCGCGGTGCCGCGGCGCGCGCGCGTCGGCGCCACGCTGCGCGTCGCAGGGGAGCTCCGCGCGCCCGCCGAGGTCGGCGGCGTCGCCATTTCGCGCGTCGACGTCCGCGGCCCTGCCTCGGCGCGTGAGCTCGGCGGGACGGGCAGCTACGTCATCCCGAAGCCCTTCGCCTCGTATTTCCCTCGTGGCTGGAAGACGCCCAAGGTGCTCGACGTGCAGGGCCGGACGTTCTCGATCGACGTGCCGCTATCGGACGGCGGCCGCCCGGGCCTCTACGGCGTGAGCGTATGGGCCATTCTGCCGGGCTCGCCCGCGCTCGTCCTCGTGTCGCTCCGCACGATCTCGGTGGAGTGATCCGCTGCCCTCAAGGCAACGAAGCCGGTCACGCTCGCGCGTGCCGGCTCCGTCCACCTGCGTGCCTCGCTGCCACGATCCTGTTGCGGCGCCTGCGCGTCATCGGCGCCGCGACAGGGCGAGGGCCTACGCCTTGAAGTATCGAGTCTTGTCCCGCTGTCCCGTCTTCTTGATGCGACGCGCGGCGAGCAGCTTCTGAATCGGCAGCTCGATGTCGTGCGTCGTCGATCCCACCGCCGTCGCGATCTCCCGCGCGCCCCGATCGGGGTTCGCGAGGATGTGCTCCGCGACACGCTCGACGAGGGCGGCGAGGAGGCGCGGATCGCGCTTCCTCCCCGACTTGCCGGACGTGGCGCCTGCCTTGATGGCCTTCGGCGAGCGGGCCTTGCCTGCCGCCGCCGCCGCCACCACCACCGCCGCGCGAGGCGCCGCTGCGCCCCCGCGGAGCGCGTTGCTCACGAGCTCGAGTGAAAGCGCGCGCACGAGCTCCGTCAGCTCGCTCGCGAACGCGTTCACCCTGGCCTCTACCTGCTGTTCGATGTTCACGCTCTGCTCCTGGGTTTCTCACCGGCCCGTTCACGCGTGGGTCGGGAGCGCGTCAATGTAGCCAATTCGCACTTCGCAGGTAAAGCACGCAGAGGCCGGGTGACGCCGGCTACGTCCACGTCTCGCCGAGCGGCCGCCCGAGGCAGGGACCGAGGGCCTCGGCCGCGCGCACGCCGCGGGTGAGCGCCTCCTCGAACAGCGCCATGCCGCCTTGGTCGACGTGCGCCCACGCGACGCGCGGGCCGAGCTGCACCACCGGTTCGAACGGACGCGGGCCGAGGAAGCCGGGACGAGGCCGGGGCATGCCGTGACCCCAGATCATGACGTCGACGCGAGAGACCTCTTCGGCGAGGCCCGGGTGCGCGGGGGCGAGGTCGGCGAGGGCGTCGGCGACGTGCGACTCCCACGGTCGATCGACGAGCGCTGCGCGCGCCGCCCGCACGTCGGGCTCGCCGTAGGCGCGGTAATACGTGAGCACGGTGCCGTCGCGGAGGTCGGTCATCTGGTGACGCGCGTCGACGTAGCCGAGGCCTTCGGCGCCGTAGAGCACGCTGTCCCACGGGCGGTCCGGATCGAAGGGCCAATCGACGTGGAGGTTCGCGACGACCCAGGGCGACGCGCTCCGCGTGGGCAGCTCGGGGCACGCCGCGACGATCCGCCGCGTGACGAACGCGGGCGCCGCCACGACGGCCGCACGCGCGGCCACGCGCCGCACGACGAGCGCCGCCGCGTCGACGACCTCGACCTCGACGCCGTCTCGCGTGGCCTGGACCGATCGCGCCAGCGAGCGCGTGAGGACGCGCGGCGCGCCGAGCTCGGCGAGGGCGCGCACGAGGCGACCGTTGCCCTCCGGCCACACGAGGAAATGGCTCCCTTCGAGCTCGGCCGATCGGAGCTTCCGCGCGGCGAAATAGTGGAGACCTGCCCAAGCCGACACGTCCTCGGGCACGCCCCCGAAGTCGTCGAGGCAGGCGTAGCGGACGCTCCACCGCACGAACGCCGAGGTGAAGCCGCGTTGATCGAGCCAATCGGCCATCGTGATGTCGTCGAGGGCGAGGATCTCCGGATCTCGCGAGGAGAGGTCGAGCGGGATGGTGAACGCCGGGCGACCGTCGGCGCCGACGAGCTCGACGAGCTCGTTCGTCACGTCGTCGAAGCGCTCGATCTCCTCGATCTCGGCCGCGGACAGGCCATCGGGCGTGAGGCCCTCGTGCCAAGCGCCCTCGTAGAAGAGGCGCTCCGCGGGCGCGTGACAGAGGAGCTTGGGATCGAACACGGGACGTCCCGCGGCGTCCCAGCCCGTGACGGCGCCGATGTCGGAGAGCAGCTTGAGCGGCGCGCGCGCCTCGACGTTCGGCGCGGCGGTGTAGTGCGCGCCCCACGGATAGCGCGTGACGCCCGTGTCGCCGCTCGCGCTCGTGCCGCCGACGGTCGGCTCGAGCTCGACCACGAGGACCGAGAGGCTTGCCGCGCGC
>DASYCF010001257.1:0-1878 GCA_036500365.1 Byssovorax sp. | reverse complement strand
GTGAGGATCAAGTGCCCGTCGATCGTCCCGAGCTCCGAGCCTTCGACCGCGAGCGGCAGCGGATCGGACGACGGGACGACGACCTCGGCGTTCACGCCCGCGAGGCGCAGGCCGTCGAGCCGCATCGTCGCCGCCATGCTGACGCGCCCGCTCATTCCGCGCGCCTTCACCTCCTCGAAGCGCACGACGCCGTCGGGCGTGAGGACGATCTTCGCGGTCGCGTCGTGGAACTCGCCGCCGACCGTCGCGAGCTCGAAGCGGCCTTGGGTGAGCTGGATCTGGCCGTTGGCCTTCGCGGTGCGCGTGCGCGGGTCGAGCGTGAGGTGCACGAACGAATCGAGGCGGCCGTCGAGCTCGGTGAAGTCGTCCTGGACGAACGGCATCGCGGTGCCGGCGCGGAGGCGGCTCGTGGTGACGGTCACGTCGAGCGGCTGCGTCGGATCGAGGGTCGGCTCGATCGCCGCGCCCCACGACGACGCCACGTGCGCCTTCACGTCGCCGAAGCCGTCGCCTTGATCGAGGTGGGCTTGGAGATCGAGCGCCTTGCCGTCGAGCGACGCCTTGAGCGTGGCCTCGCGGTTCATCACGTCGCCGATGGCCAGCTCCTGGACGTCGAGCGTCGCGGTCGCGTGCGCGTCGGCGTGGAGGCCCGCGAGCTCGAGATCGCCCGTCGCGCTGCCCCGGACCTGCGCGTCGCTGAGCGCGCGAAGGCTGTCGAGCGGAAAATCCGCCAGGTGCGCGCGCGCGGTCGCGTTCCACGCGAGCGGCCCGTCGTGATCGACGAGGTCCGTCGCGCGCACGACGAGCTGCGCCTGCGCCGCGAGCACGTCGTGATCGTTCGCGCGCCCCGCCGCCGCGACGTACAGCCGCTCGCCGTCGTATTGCCCGGTGATCGCGACGTCGAGCGGCAGCGCCACGCCGGCCTTCGACGCGCGCGCGCCCTTCGCGCTCGCGGTCAGCTCGATGACCGGCGCGCGCGCGGTCCCGCGCATGGCGACCGTCGCTTGCACTTCGCCGTGCGCGCCCTTGGTCGCGAGCACCGGCGGCATGTCCTCCATCTTTCGCGCGGGGACCACGACGTGCGCGTCGATCGGCAGCGTGAGGACGATCTCTTTGCGCCGATCCGGGTTCTCGAGGAGCTCGCCGTAGTCGACCTTCGGCGTCGTCGCGGCGAGCGTCACGAGCGCGCCGCGCGCGTCGGTGAGCGCGGCGGTCACCGAGGTCTTGCCCGTGTCGTCGTCGACCCCGAGCGTGACCGACGCGTCGACGCCGTCGGAGCGCCACGGCGCGATCTCCGGCGTCGTCGGATCCTGCTTTCCCGCGAGCACGAGATGCTTCGTGAGCAGGACGAGATCGACGCCCGGCGTGCCGTCGCTCATCGAGTCGCGCGACACGCGCGTGTGCGCGGTGAGGTCACCCGCGATCTCGCCGAGCGGGATCGTGCCGGCGGGGAGCTTGGCCGCGAGCTTCGCGAGGTTCGCGCGCACGTCGATCTCGACGTCGCCCCAGAGGCGCTTCCACGACGAGACGAGCGGCTCGTCTCCGCCCATCTCGAGGGTGTGCGTGGTCAGGTTCACCGCGCCGATGTCCCCGACGAGCGCGATGAGGCTCGCGGCCACGCGTCGTCCGCGCACGCCCGCGTCGAAGCGCGCGGAGATCCCCTCGAAGCCCTCGAGCGCGCCGTCGGCGAGATCGAGCTCCACCTGCGCGTCCGCGTGATCGCTCCACAAGGACGCGTCGACGTCGAAGAGCAGACGCCCGGCGATCCCGTGTTTCTCCAGGCCCATCGCGCGCGAGACCCGCGCGAGATCGATTCCGCGCGCGTCGGCTTTCACGTCGAGCTGGCCCTGGTTCGAGTGAACGCTCGCGTGGATCGGC
>DASYCF010001256.1:0-4152 GCA_036500365.1 Byssovorax sp. | reverse complement strand
AGTCGACCACCTGGTCGCGACCGATCTTGCCGAGCGTGAAATATGCCGCCTCCGGGTGCGCGAAGTAGAGGCCGCTCACGCTCGAGCCGGGCCACATCGCGAACGACTCGGTGAGGCGCATGCCCGTGCGCTGCTCGACGTCGAGCAGGCTCCAGAGCGCGCCCTTCTCCGTGTGGTCCGGGCACGCCGGATAGCCGGCCGCGGGGCGGATGCCGCGGTACCTCTCCGCGATGAGGTCCGCGTGCGTCAGGCCTTCGCTCGCTCCATAGCCCCACGCCGCGCGCACCCGCTCGTGCAGGTGCTCCGCGAACGCCTCGGCGAGGCGATCGGCGAGCGCCTCGGCCATGATCGCGCCGTAGTCGTCGTGACGCGCGCGGAAGTCGTCGCAGAGCGCCTGCAGGCCGAAGCCGGTCGACACGGCGAACGCGCCGATGTGATCGGCGATGCCCGAGCTCTTCGGCGCGATGAAGTCGGCGAGCGATCGGTTCGGCTTGCCCTGCTCGCGCGCCTGCTGCTGCCGCAGGAAGTGGAAGCGGCCGACCGCGCGCCGTCGCGACGCGTCTTCGTAGAGCTCCACGTCGTCGCCCACGGCGTTCGCGGGGAAGATGGCATACACGCCCTTCGCCGTGAGGAGGCGCTCGTCGACGATGCGATCGAGCAAGGCGTTGCCCTCTGCGAACACCTTCTTCGCGACGTCGCCATACGCCTCGTGCTCGAAGATCCGCGGGTAGATGCCCTTGAGCTCCCAGGTGTGGAAGAACGGCGTCCAGTCGATGTAGGGGCGGAGCGTCGCGAGCGGCACGTCGACGGCGCGGACGCCGATCGCGTCGGGCGCCGGGACGTCCTCGGCCCGCCAGGTGATCGCGGGGGCGTTCTTGCGCGCGTCGTCGAGCGACACGAGCGCGTGCTTCGGCCCGGCGTGCAGGCTGCGGAGGCGCTCGTAGTCCTTCCTGTGCTGCGCGACGAACGCGTCGCGACCGTCGGCGCTGAGCAGGCTCGTCGTCACGGGGACGGCGCGGCTCGCGTCGAGCACGTGCACCACGGGCTCGCTGTAGTGCGGCGCGATCTTGACGGCCGTGTGCGCGCGGCTGGTCGTCGCGCCGCCGATGAGGAGAGGCAGCTTGAAGCCCTGCCGCTCCATCTCGCGCGCGACGTGCGCCATCTCGTCGAGCGACGGCGTGATGAGGCCCGAGAGGCCGATGAGGCTCGCGTTCTCGTCCTTGGCGCGCGCGAGGATCTTCTCGCACGGCACCATCACGCCCATGTCGATGACCTCGTAGTTGTTGCAGGCGAGCACCACGCCGACGATGTTCTTGCCGATGTCGTGCACGTCGCCCTTCACGGTGGCGAGGACGATCTTGCCCTGCGTCTTGACGACCTGGCCCCTGGCCGCGAGCTCGGCCTTCTCGGCTTCCATGAAGGGCGTGAGGTAGGCGACTGCCTTCTTCATGACGCGCGCCGACTTCACGACCTGTGGCAGGAACATCTTGCCCGCGCCGAACAGGTCGCCGACGACGCTCATCCCCGCCATCAGCGGGCCCTCGATGACGGCGAGCGGGCGGCCGAGCTTCGCGCGCGCCTCCTCGGTGTCGGCGTCGATGTGCGCGTCGATCCCCTTCACGAGGGCGTGCGAGAGGCGCTCCTCGACGGTGCCCTTGCGCCACTCCTCTTCGCGCTTCGCGTCGCTCTGCGCGGCGCCGCCGCGCGCGGTCTTGAGCCTCTCGCCGAAGTCGACGAGGCGCTCGGTCCCGTCCTTGCGGCGATTCAAGAGCACGTCCTCGACGAGATCACGCAGCTCGGGCTGGATCTCCTCGTACACCTCGAGCATGCCGGCGTTGACGATGCCCATGTCCATCCCGGCCTGGATCGCGTGGTAGAGGAAGGCCGAGTGCATCGCCTCGCGGACGACGTTGTTGCCGCGGAAGCTGAACGACACGTTCGAAACGCCGCCGCTGATCTTCGCGTGCGGGAGGTTCGCCTTCACCCAGCGCGTCGCCGAGAGGTAGTCGACCGCATAGTTGTCGTGCTCCTCGATCCCGGTGGCGACGGTGAGGATGTTCGGATCGAAGATGACGTCCTCGGGGGGGAGGCCCACCTCGTCGACGAGGATGCGATAGGCGCGCTCGCAGATGCGGATCTTGTCGGCGTAGGTCGCGGCCTGGCCCTGCTCGTCGAAGGCCATCACGACGACCGCGGCGCCGTAGCGCTGCACGGTGCGCGCGCACGCGCGGAACCTCTCCTCGCCCTCCTTGAGCGAGATGGAGTTCACGATGCCCTTGCCCTGAAGGCACTTCAGGCCCGCCTCGATCACCTCCCATTTCGAGGAGTCGATCATGAACGGCACCTTCGCGACCTCGGGCTCGGAGGCGAGCAGCGAGAGGAAGCGCGTCATCGCGGAGACGCCGTCGATCATCCCCTCGTCCATGCAGATGTCGATCACGTTGGCGCCGCTCTCGACCTGCTGGCGCGCGACGCTCACGGCCTCTTCGAACTTGTCTTCCTTGATGAGCTTCGCGAACCTCGGCGAACCAGCGACGTTGGTGCGCTCGCCGATCATCATGTAGACGCCCTGTTGTTGCGTGAACGGCTGCGATCCCGAGAGGCGAAGCGGCCTCGGGCCCTCGGCCCGTCGCCGAGCGGCGTCGGGGAGCGGGCGCGGCGGCACGCCCTCGACCGCGCGCGCGATCGCGGCGATGTGCTCCGGCGTGTTGCCGCAGCAGCCGCCGGCGATGTTCAGGAGGCCACCTTCGGCGAACTCGCGCAGGTAGCGGCCCATGTCGGCGGGCTCGAGATCGAAGCCAGTCGGCGACAGCGGGTTCGGCAGCCCGGCGTTCGGATAGCAGGAGATCGCGACGTCCGCCTTCGCGCCGAGCTCGCTGAGGAACGGGTACATGAGGTCGGGGCCGAGCGAGCAGTTGAGGCCCACGGAGAGCGGCTTCACGTGCGCGATCGCGTTCCAGAGCGCCTCGCCGGTCTGAGCGGAGATCATCGTCTCGCCGCCGCGCCCGACGGCGGCGGAGACCATCACGGGGAGGCGAACGTGGTCTTGCTCGAAGACCTCTTGAATGGCGACGAGCGCGGCCTTCGCGTTGAGCGAGTCGAAGATCGTCTCGACGAGCAAGACGTCGCTGCCGCCCGCGATGAGCGCGCGCGCCTGCTGCGCGTACGCGGTCTTCACCTGATCGAACGTGACCACACGGAAGGCGGCGTCGTCCGCGTCGGGTGAGCTCGAGAGCGACACGGTGAGCGGCCCGATCGCGCCCGCCACGAAGCGCCGCTTGCCGTCGGCGCTCCCGACGCGATCGGCCCACTCGCGGCACTGGCGCGCCGAGCGCTCGTTGATCTCCCACGCGAGCTCGCCGAGGAACGGGTCGTCGATGATGCGCTGGTAGAAGGCGGGATCCTTCCGACCGCCGCGCTCGCGCGGGTCGTCGACGAAGAACTCGCTCTGCGCGATCGACGTCGCGCCGAACGTGTTGGTCTCGATGATGTCCGCGCCCGCCTCGAGGAAGCGGCGGTGGATGTCGCAGATCATGTCGGGCTGCGTGAGCGAGAAGAGATCGCCGTTGTTGAGCAGGTCCTTCTTCGCGTCGCGGAAGCGGTCGCCGCGGATGTCGGCCTCGCGCATGCCGTAGGTGCGGATGGTCGTGCCCATCGCGCCGTCGATGATCGCGATGCGCTCGCGCAGGAGCGCGCGGATCGCCGCCTCCGAGGTCGGGTCGTGGCTCATGCGTTCTCCTTGCGCGCGAACGCGCTGATGACTCGGAAGTGCGGCGCGCGCTTCTCGCGGCTCGTGACCTCGCAGCGCTGCGCGGCGAGGCCGGCCTTCGCGAGCGCGCGCTTGAGCTTCGACGGCGAGAAGCCGGCGTGCACCTCGCCGTACGCGGCGCCGACGTCGGCGGCCTCGTGCGCGTCGAGCGTGATGATCGCCGCGTCGCCGCCGGGGCGCAGCACGCGCGCGACCTCGGCGAGCGCGCGGCCGGGCGACGCGACCATCGTGAGGACGTGAAAGAGGAGCACCTGGTCGAACGCGCCGTCGGCGAAGGGCAGCGCGCACGCGTCGCCCAGCACGACCGCGGCGTTGCTCGCGTGAGCGAGCCGCGCGCGCGCCGCGTCGACCATGCGCTCGCTCTCGTCGATGAGCGTGATCGA
>DASYCF010001255.1:0-2039 GCA_036500365.1 Byssovorax sp. | reverse complement strand
CGCGCTCGAGCGCGTTCGCGGCCGCGTCGAGCTCGTGCGGCGACACGTCCGCGCCTCCGACGTCGACGTCGACGTCCATGTCGAGCGCCGCGACGACCTCGGCCGGCGGCGCGGACGGAGCGAGCGCGAGCGCGAGCGCGTCGACCGGCAGCGCGCGCGCGTGCTCCGACTGCGACGGCCTCTGCGTCGATCTCGATCACGATCCGAGCCACTGCGGGCGGTGCGATCACGCGTGCGACGACGCGGCGCCCGAGTGCGTCGCCGGCGCGTGTGTCGTGCCGGCGTGCACGTCGCTGTTCCCGTGCCCGCACGATCACACCTGCTGTGGCGACTCGTGCTGTCCGCCGTACGCCGTGTGCTGCGCCGACGAGGCGACGGGCGCGCTCGCGTGCGTGTCGGCGCCCGACGGCGGCGCCGTGGCGTGCCCGTCGAGCTGCTGCGCGCCGTGAGGTTCGACGGCTTCGCGGTCGTCGCCGCGCCTTCGCCTTGTGCGCGGCGCCCGGTCTCGACGAAACTGCGCGGGTGCGGAACCTCGCGCTCGCCCTCCCGTTGATCTTCGCGCTCGCTGCGTCGAGCTGCGGCGGCAAGGACGCGGCCACGACGTCGAAGAGGCGCACGCACGAGCCGGGCAAGCCGTTCGTCGTCGGCGTGAGCCAGTGCAACCTCGGCGAGCCGTGGCGCGCGCAGATGAACGCCGACCTCGCGGCCGAGGCGCAGAACTTCCCGCAAGAGATCCGCCTCGTCTTCAAGGACGCGCAGAACGACTCGCTCACGCAGCGCGCGCAGGTCGAGGAGCTCGTCGACCAAGGCATCGATCTGCTGATCATCAGCCCGAAGGAGGCGGCGCCCCTCACGAAGCCCGTGGCGGACGTCGTCGCGAAGGGCGTCCCGGTGATCGTCCTCGATCGCGCCGTCGAGGGCGACGCGTACACGGCGTTCATCGGCGGCGACAACAAGAAGATCGGCCGCGAAGCGGGCAAGTGGATCGCCGAGCGCCTCCACGGCAAGGGCAAGATCGTCGAGCTCGAGGGCCTCATGACGTCGACCCCCGGCCAGGATCGGCACGCGGGCTTCCTCGAGGGCCTCGATCTCGCCGCGCACCCCGACCTGAAGATCGTCTTCACGGCCGACATGCAGTGGCTCGAGCCGAACGCGCGCAAGGAGATGGCCGCCGCGCTCGCGAAGGAGCCCGAGATCGATCTCGTGTTCGCGCACAACGACCCGGGCGCGCACGGCGCGTACCTCGCCGCGAAGGAGGCCGGTCGCAAGATGGCGTTCGTCGGCATCGACGCGCTCCCGCACGAGGGCGTCGCGTACGTGAAGGAGGGCCTCCTCGACGCGACGTTCGCCTACCCGACCGGCGGCAAGGAGGCGATCCTCGCCGCGGTCGCGCTCTTGCACCATCAAGAGGTCCCGAAGAAGCTCGTCCTCGGCACGCGCCGGTTCACGAAGGAGAGCGCCGCGAGCGGCGGCGACGCCATCCCGTAGTTTGCTACGACTCCGCCGGCGCGGGTCGCACTTCACGAGGCACCGACATGAAGCAGAAGATCGCGCTCTTTTGGCCCGGCGACGCACGCAAGATCCCGAACGACCTCGCCGAGCCGAGCGTGCGCGAGGCCACGCAGCAGATGGAGCGCGCGCTCGAGAAGCTCGGCAAGGCGCCCTACCGCGTGGAGGGCTTCCTCTCGAAGCCGCACGAGGCGATCGAGAAGATCGGGCACATCGACGATCCGATGATCGGGATGTGCATCCACTGGCTCTATGGCCCGCACACCTGCGACGGCGTGGTCGGCAAGGACAACCCGCTCCTCCTCGCGTCGAACTTCAGCGGCCGCTGGCCCGGGCTCGTCGGCCTGCTCAACACGGGCGCGTGCCTCGAGATGCTCGAGCGCCCGTTCTCGCGCCTGTGGACCGAGCAGCCCGACTTCACGAAGGACGACGTCTTCATGCAGCGCCTCGAGGCGTGGTGCTCGAGCGGCCGCATCGACTACGCGAAGGATCAGATCGCGTTCTCCGCCCCCGTGTCCGAGGCGGCGGTG
>DASYCF010001254.1:0-11190 GCA_036500365.1 Byssovorax sp. | reverse complement strand
GCGTGCGCGCCGGGCGCTGCGCCGAGCCGCCCTACTCGGCGGGCGCGACGCGCTTCGACCGACCGGATCTGCCGGTGGTGCTCGTCACACACACGGACGCGACGGCGTTCTGCGCGTGGGCCGGCGGCCGCCTGCCGACGGAGGCGGAGTGGGAGCGCGCGGCGCGCGGCCTCGCCGGCCGGCGCTACCCGTGGGGCAACGTGTACAACCCGTTCCTGTCGAACCACGGAAAGTCACTGCACCAGCTCGACGACTCCGACGGCTTCCTCGAGCTCGCGCCCTCCGGCTCCTTCCCCGAGGGCCGCACGCCCGACGGCATCGCCGACCTCGCCGGCAACGTCGGCGAGTGGGTCAGCGACTGGTTCGAAAAGGAGTACCCGAAGGCGAGCGAGCTGAACCCGAAGGGGCCCGACCAGGGTGATTTCCGCGTCGTCCGCGGCGGCGACTACGGGCGGCCGCGCGCGTGGATCCGCTCGGCGGCGCGCCTCTTCGAATCGCCCGGGATGCGCTTCCCGTACATCGGCTTCCGCTGCGCGCGCCCAGCGCGGTAGCGGCGCGCGGCGCGGCGTCGCATAGTCGGCGCGTGAGGATCGCGCACCTGTCGGACCTGCACCTGCTCGCGCTCGAGGGCGCGGTGCCGATGCGCCTCTTCAACAAGCGCGCGACCGGCTACCTCAACCTCAAGCTCAAGCGCTCGGCGAAGCACAAGCCGTTCGCCGCGCGCGCGGCGGCGCGGGCGATCCACGAGCTCGGCGTCGACCACGTCGTCGTCACGGGCGACGTCTCGAACCTCTCGCTCGAGCGCGAGTTCGAGCTCGTGCGGGGCCTCCTCGACGAGGAGCTCGGCCTCGGCCCCGAGTCGATCAGCGTGGTGCCCGGCAACCACGACGCGTACACGCGCGGCGCGCACCGCTCCGCGCGCTTCGCGACGATGTTCGCGCCGTACGTGACGTCGGATCTGCCCGATCTCGCCGTCCCGGGGTCGGCGTTTCCGTTCGTTCGCCTCCGCGGGCCGGCGGCGATCGTCGGGCTCAGCTCGGCGGTGCCGCGCCCGCCCTTCGTCGCGTCGGGCGAGCTCGGCGCGGCGCAGCTCCAGGCGCTCGAGCGCGTGATCGAGCACCCGGCCGTGCGCCAGCGAACGCTCGTCGTCCTGCAGCATCACCCGCTCCACGCGACGCACGGCGTGCATCGCTGGCTCGAGGGCCTGGTCGACGCCGCCGCCGAGGAGGAGCTGCTGCGACGCGTCCCGCGCGGGCTCGTCCTCCACGGCCACCTCCACCGGCGCGTCCGGCGCGCGCTCCCGACCGCGCTCGGGTCGATCGACGTCGTCGGCGCGACGAGCGCCTCTCTCCTCGACGCGCGCGCCGAGCGCATGGGCGGCTTCAACGTCTACGAGCTGTCCGACGCCGGCGTCATCACGGCCATCGACTCGCACCGGCTCGATCCGGCGACCGAGCGCTTCTCGGCGGCGGAGATCCCGTCGCTCGCGTGACCACAAAAGCACCGCGGCTCCGGTGCCCAGTTGGGCGGCCGGAGCCGAGGAGCCGTTCGTTCGACGTTCGCTGGTTCAGCTCGGCGCGGCCGCGGACTGGAGGCGAATGACGTTGACCGCCTGGAGGCCCTTCGGCCCCTCCTTGATCTCGAACTCGACCGTCTCGTCTTCGAACAGCCGACGACGACCTTCACCGTTGATCTGCGAATAATGAACGAAGACGTCGGGCCCGGTGTCCTGCTTGATGAACCCCCAGCCCTTCTCGTCGTTGAACCACTTGACCTTGCCGACTGCCATGTTTCCTCCACTTCCGGACTCGTCGCTCCGGCCAAACGCTCCGGTCGGCGATGCTTCACTCGAACGACTTGGCGTTCGAGTCGCGGAGCCGACCCACCGCGTGTCGCGGCATGCCCCCGGCTCCGAGGTGATCTCCGTCACGTTGGGCCCGATTTTCCGAGCACCCCCGTTTCGGGCGGCGCCAACCTAGACGCGGCGCATCCCGTCCGTCAAGCGAGGTCGGCCGCGCCCGGCGCGCTAGGTGCGCGCCCTACTTCGCGTCGCCGACGCGTACGCTGCGCAATTCCCTACACACGCGACCATCCATCGAGGGAAACCCGGCGAAACTTCGACAGTAGGCGCGCGGCACGCAGCTTGATTGCGCAGCGACCCATGGCGCTGCCCACCCCGACCGATCGCGACGACGCCCTCCTCCCCGAGGGTCTCGGCACCGCCAAGCACGACCGGCGTGCGCTCCAGATCCTCTCCAAGACGATCTACCGCGAGCTCCGCCAGAGCGGACTCGGCGATCAGGACGTCATGTGCATCGCGGGCGAGCTCCTGAGCCAGCTCGCCGGCGACGTGAAGGGCCGGCGCGCGTAGGCGCCGTCAGCCGCCGACGAGGGTGCGCGCGATGGCGCGCCAGTCGGCCTTGCCCTGGCCGTCGTTCATGAGCTTCGACATCCGCGGCGCGAGGCGCTTGTAGAACGCGGTCGGGTCGAGGCGCTTGAGGCGCCACACGAGCTTCGCGTCGGCCTGCGGCAGGCAGTAGAGGGCGTCGCGATCGGCGTGCTCGAGCGTGATGCGGGCGACGTCGTCGGCGTCGAGCTTCGCCGTGTCCATCAGGTGCTGGGCGACCTTCTTGCCGCCGGGGTCGTCGCCGCGCGACGCGTTGAGGATGTTCGTCTTGATGAACGTCGGGCAGAGCACCGTCACGCCGACGCCGCTGCTCGCGAGCTCGCCCGAGAGCGTCTCCGAGAGCGAGATGACCCCGGCCTTGGCGACGTTGTACGGGCCCATGCGCGGCCCGGAGACGATGCCGGCGGCGGACGCGACGTTGATCACGTGGCCCTGGGCCTGGCGCTTGAGGCGCGGCACGAACACGTGGCAGCCGTAGATGACGCCCCAGAGGTTGATGTCCATCAGCCAGCGCCAGTCGTCGAGCGGGACGTCGCCCACGGCGCCGGCGACGCCGACGCCCGCGTTGTTGACGATGACGTCCGTCCCGCCGATGCGCGCGTCGGCCTGCTCGGCGAGCTCGGCGACCTGCTCGGCGCGGGCGACGTCGCAGCGCACGGCGGCGGCCCGCGTCGCGCCGGCCGCCTCGACGAGGTGCGCCGTCTCCTCGGCCTTCACGAGGTCGATGTCGGAGCACAAGACGGCGCCGCGCCGCCGCGCGAACTGCAGGGCGAACGCGCGGCCGATGCCGCTTCCGGCGCCGGTCACGACCGCGCGCACCGAGGACGGGATGGTCATGCGCGCGGCTTAGCACGGAGGCGCGCGGGCGGGTCCCGGGCCGCTTGAGCCCGAGCGCCGCATCTGCGAGTCTGCGACTGCCGTGGCGACCGAGAGCTCGAAACGCGCGCGCGACCACCGCGGGTCGGCTGACGCGGCCCGTGATCACGCCGCCTCCTTCGCGAGCGGAGCGCGCGCTTGAAGGGCATCGGCGGCGACGTCGGCGCGGGCCACACGCTCGGCCGGTACGAGCTCCTCGTGCCGATCGCGCGCGGCGGCATGGCGGTCGTGTGGGCCGCGCGCATGACCGGCTCGCGCGGCTTCCAGAAGCTCGTCGCCATCAAGTCGATGCTGCCGAGCCTCACCGACGACGACGGCACGTTCGAGGAGATGTTCATGGCCGAGGCGCAGCTCGCTGCGCAGATCCGCCACCCGAACGTCTGCGAGATCCTCGACCTCGGCGAGCAGGACGGCGTGCTCTTCATCGTGATGGAGTGGGTCGACGGCGAGCCGCTCGGCACGATCCACAAGATCGCGCGCGAGTCCGGCGCAGGCATCCCCATCGCGATCACGACGCGCATCGGCCTCGCCGTCACGCAGGGACTGCACGCGGCGCACGAGCTCAAGAACCAGGAGACGGGCGAGTCGTATGGCCTCGTCCACCGCGACGTCTCGCCTCAGAACATCCTCATCACGCACGACGGCGTCGTGAAGATCGTCGACTTCGGCGTCGCCAAGGCGACGAGCGGCCTCGCGATGCAGAAGACCGCCGTCGGCCAGATGAAGGGCAAGGTCACGTACATGGCGCCCGAGCAGGCGCGCGGCGAGGCGATCGACCGCCGCGCCGACGTGTTCGCGCTCGGCATCGTCCTCTACCAGCTCGTGACCAACCGGCACCCGTTCAAGGGCGACACGCCGCTCAAGACGCTCGACAAGATCTGCGACGCGAAGCCCGTGGTCCCGCCGATCACGTACACGCCGACGTGCCACCCGGCGCTGAGCGCCGCGATCACGAAGGCGCTCGAGAAGGACCCGAAGAAGCGCTTCTCGACGATGGCGGAGTTCGGCCAAGCGCTCGAGGGCGTGCTCTCGAAGATGGTCACGCGCGGCAACGACCTCGCGCCGTTCGTGAAGCAGCACGTCGGCGACCGGAACGAGAAGCGACGCGAGCTCATCCGCGAGGCGCTCCGCACGGCGGACGAGCGCAAGGAGAAGGGCGCCGGCGGCCGCTCGAACGTCGAGTCCGCGTCGGGCCTCAAGCGCGCGCTCGCCGCGCCGACGGCAGGCGGCGCCGCGATCGACGAGTCGGGGCGCACGCCGGGCGCGAGCTCGATCTCGAGCCCCGCGCCGAAGCCGACCCCGCCCACGCCGCCGAAGCCGCCGCGCAAGGCCGACGCCTCGCGCCTCCCCGCCGACACGCTCGACGAGGTGCACGGCGAGCGCGCCGCGATCGAGTTCGACGACACGACGGTCGACGCGCCGAACCCCGCGAGCGATCGCAGCGACGCGGCCGCTGCGGCCCGCGAGCGATCGGACGCAGACGCCGTGGAGGCGGCGAGCGTCGAGAAGCCGAGCGCCCCGAGCCGGCCCGTCGCTGCGGCGGTCGCCGTCGAAGTGACGCCCGCGCCTCGAAAGATCGTGACCGATGCGCCGAAGCAGAAGGCCGCGTCGGCGCCGCCAAAGTCGCGCACGCCGAGCGTCCCGGCGCCTCCGCCGTCGGAGCCGCGCCGGGGCCGCGCGTGGATCGTGGGCGCCCTGCTCGTGCTCGTCGTCGCGCTCGGCGTCGTCGCGTTCACGGTGCCCGGCGCGCTCGACCGCACGCCGTGGAGGCCCGCGGCACGTCCCGCTCCGACTCCGTCGACGTCCGCGTCTGCGCCGGCGTCAGCCTCAGCCGCGCCGACCAGCTCCGCGTCCGCCCAGGCGAGCGCGTCCGCCTCCGCCGAGCCGGCAGACACCGCCGCAGCAGCCGAGCCCGAGGCGTCCGCGAGCGCGTCGGCGTCCGCCTCCGCCTCCGCCTCCGCACCGCACGTCGGCGCCCCCTGGCACGCCGCGCCCCGCCCCGCCCCTCCCGCACCCAAGGGCACCGCCTCCGCGACCTACGAAAACCCCGGCTTCTAGCGGTTCGCCTCATCGCGAAAACGCCGCTGAGCCGCGCAGAATTCGCTGCGCGCCCCGGGGCTAGGGAGCGTCGCGCGGAGCGTGCTCACGCACGCGAGCACGCGCGACCGACGCCCCGGGGATGCGCAGTAGAATTCGGCGCCGCTCAGCGCGGGCAGGGCATGAAGATGGAGGCGTGCGCCGTCACGTTCACGTACACGCGCAGGTAGTTTTGGTGCACGTGCACGCCGCCGATCTCGATCTTGTCGGTCGCGGCGCGCACGCAGCCGACGCCGCTGCCGAACGAGAGATCCTTCGAGAGCTTCTCCTTCACCGGCGCGAGGCGCGCGCCGATGTCGAGGTGCAGCGCGGCGCGCGCCTGATCGCGCATCGTGCTGCCGTCGAAGGCCTGCTTCATCTTCACGAGCCAGCTCGACGTCTCGATCGTGGGCTCGAGGTCGGGGATCTTGAGCTCGTTGTCCTCGACCACGGGGTGCCCGCTCATGAAGAGATCGCCATCCATCGCGAGCTCGATCGGCGTGTGCACCGCGCCGCCGATGTGGAGCTTGAGCACGAGCTGATCCTTCGCCGCGTAGATCTCGGGCTTCTCGAGGAACAGATCCTTGTGCTCCTTCGAGAAGAAGAGCTTGCCGTCCGTGAACGTGAGGCTCATCGCCTTCGCGAGCTCGTCGTAGTTCGCGGCGACGGGGATCGTGACCGTGAACGGACCCGGCTGGATCGTCGCGACGTTCGAGAGTCGCGGCAGCGGCGATTTCTCGGGCGACTCCGGGCACGGGATGAGCACGCTCGGCTGCACGACCATCGCGACGTCCTTCTCGATGCCGTCGGCGAGCACGGTGGGCCCCGCCTCGACGCCGAGCACCTTGACGACGGCGCAGCCGTGCGCGTCGCCGAGCGGCAGATCGATCGGCGCCGAGAGCCGCTCGTGCGCCTCGGCCATGGTCGGCCCGAGGTCGTACGAGAAGCCCGTGAGCTTGCCGTCGAGCTGCTTCTTGATCTTCTCGAGCACGCCGGCGACGGCGTCGGCGAATCGGATCGTCGTCGACGTCGACGTCACCGCGACCTCGACCGACTGGAGCTTCGCCACGTAGTCCGAGCTGACGACGGGCTCCGCCTGGATCTTGATGTCGAGCGGCAGATCGAGGCTCGAGATGGGCATGTCGGCCTTCGCGTCGACGTGCATCTCGATGACGAGGCGGCCGCGATCGAAGCGAACGGTCGCGGGGCCGCGCTCCCACGTGAAGGTGCGCTCGCTGCCCATGAACGGGAACGTGCCGTCGCTCGCGCGCGGGATCGTGTGCTCGAGCTGCGACTTGAGCGCCGCCGCCGTCACGGTCGTGTGCAGGACGACGCGCGAGGGGCTCGGGTCGGCGATGGGCTCACCGGGCGCGGCTGGCGGCCGCGGCGGATACACGGCGCCGCCGAACGCGGAGCAAGAGACGACGACGGCGGCGGCGGCGAGGAGCGAGAGATCGTGTCGCAAGGCGGGCGCAGAAGAGACAACGCATGGCCCCGCGTCAAGCGCGCGCGACTACGGCCGCGACACGAGCGAACGCACGTCGATGTCGAGGTTCTCGGCCTCGGCGACGTCGTGCATCGCCTTGCGGACCTTGCCGACGGTGAGCCCCGGCGGGACGTCGACGCGCGCCTCGAGGCGGAAGAGCGGCGAGCCGGTGACGGGCGCCTCGTACGTGCTCGTCTCGAGCGACACGATGTTGACGCCGACCTCGTGCAGCGCGTGCGCGATCGCGCGGACGATGCCCTCGTGATCGAGCGCATCGGCGGTGACGACGCACGGCACGGCGGCGGCGCGACGGTGCTCCTCCGGGCTCTTCGTGCGGCGAAACAAGAGGCCGAGGCCCGTCTTCTCCTCGAGCTCGCCGAGCTCGCGCTCGACGCGGGCGAGCTCGTCGGCGTCGCCCGACACGAGCGTGAGGATCCCGAACTCGCCGCCGAGGACCGCCATGCGGCTGTCCTCCACGTTCACGCCGCGCGCGGTGAGGAAATGCGTGACCTCGGCGACGAGGCCCGGGCGATCGGGGCCGAGGGCGGACACGACGGCGAAGGCGGGGTTCGACATGCTTCGCCCTTATCGCCTCCGCGCGCGCGCCGCGAGCGGCTCGATTGACGCTCGACGGACGGCCGCGCCCGCGGTCTCATCGCGCCGGTGGAGTCGCCGCCGCCCGACCTGGAGAGCGACTCCGCCGTCTCCGTGAAGGGTCCGCCGACGCGCGCCGTCCCGCAGACCGAGGCGCCGGTCGTCGTCGACGCGCGCATCCTTCGGCGCGTCATCAAGCGCGACCGCGCGCTCCCGGGGATCGGCCTCGGCGTCCCTCACGCGAGCTCGTACGTCATCGCGCGCGAGCGCCTGCTGAGGCTCGTCAGCGAGCGCGACCTCGGCGCGACGGCGGCGGCCCTGCCGGCGGTCGTCGTGCTCCTGCCTCGACCCGACGCGGGCGCGAGCGACGACGACGTCGTCCACGCGCTGTGGCGCGGCGCGTTCCACGCCGCGGTGCACGTCGCGTACGACGACAAGCGGCGCAGCGGCGCGCTGACGCAGGCAGCCTTCCGCGAGCGCGTGCACCGCCTCGGTCACTGCGAGTTCGTCGAGGCGTCCGCGGCGCTGAAGCAGGAGGAGCGCATGCTCCCCCCCCGCTCCGACGGCGACGCCTGGTCCGAGTTCGCGGCGACGTACCTCGAGCTCCGCTACTTCGAGCCAGACGTGCTGCCGCGCATGTTCTCCGCGCTCGGCGACCTCGACCGCGTCGACGCGCTGCTCGCGACCGATGTCGACGCGAAGGAGCTGCTCGTCGCGACGCGGCCCGAGGGCGCGACCGACACGCGGCCGCCTCCCGCGCCGCCCGAGTCGCGCCCAGGCGACGCCCAGAGGCTCCCACGGCGGCGCGACGCGATCGCGCGCGCGGCCCTCCTCGAGCGCGCCGCGGCCGCGCGGGGACGAGGCAACCGGGTGCGCGCTGCGCTGTGCTCGATCGCGGCGGCCAGCGCGGACGGCGCCGACGAGGCAGCTGCGCGGCGCGACCTGGAGGCGGCGACGGCGGACCTCGAGGCGCTCGCCGCGGCGCTCGCGCGCGCGCTCGGCGGCGACGACGCGGGCGGCGGCCGCGCGGCGTGGGCGGCGGCGTTCGAGCTCCTCGCGCGCCGGGCCGTGCACGGCTCGCGCATGGAGCGCTCGGTCGAGGCGCGCGCGCTCTTCGACGTGCAGACGGCCTGCCTCGAGGGCACGCGCACACCGAAGACGGTCGAGCTCGCCGCGTTCCTGCGATCGCTCGGCAAGAAGCCCATCGTGCGCGAGCTCCCCGCCGCGCGCGAGGTGCGCGTCGCGCGCCGCCTCAAGTCCGCCAGCGAGCGCGCGCTCGACGCGCGCCTTCCACCCGCGTCGAAGCACGAGGTGCAAGAGCTCCTGCACGGCCTCGCCGTCGCGGCGTCGGCGCACCTCCGCGGCGCGCTCGGTCCGCGCGTCGAGGCGGCGCTCGTCGAGGTCGGCCTCGCGCCGACGTGCGCGGTCGAGCGCGTCGCGCTGCGAAGCGTCGTCGCGCAGCTCCTCGACGGCGTCGACGCGCGCGGCTTCTTCAGCATCGGCCAGGTGCGCGACGCGGTATCGAAGAACGCGCTCAAGCTGCCGAACGTCACGCCGACGCAGCTCGTGAAGGGCGACGCCGTGCTCCGCGCCGACCGGCGCCTCGGCGAGGTGGCCGACGGCGTGTACCGCGAGGGCGAGATCTACCTGCGCGGCCTGCAGAAGGCGTCGTCGCTCGCGTTCGGCACGAAGCTCGGGCGCCTGCTCACGCTCTACGTCGCCCTGCCCTTCGGCTCGTCGTACGTCGCGCTGGAGGGCGTCGGCCACCTCGTCGGCGCGATCTCGGAGGTGCTGCACGGGCCCGAGATCGAGCTCTTCAACCCCGTGAGCTTCGTCCTGCTCGGCGCGTTCATCTTCGTGATGCTCCACGTCGAGGTCGCGCGGCGCGCCGCGCTCCGCGCCGTGCGCGCCGCGGGCGCCGGGCTCCGCGACTTGTTCGTCCTGATGCCGCGCTGGCTCGCCGCGCAGCCGTTCGTGCGCTTCTTGGTCGAGAACGGGCCCCTCCGCACGCTCTGGCGCTTCGTCGTTCGCCCGCTCGTCGTCGCCGGAGCCGCCGCTCGCCTCGCGCGCTCGGCCGTGGGTGCGCACACGGCGCGCGGCACGCGCGCGGAGTACACGACGTTCGGCGTCGCGTTCCTCGTCGCGAGCGCGGCGCTCAACTCGCCGGCCGGCGTGCTCGCGCAGGAGCTCGCGATCGACTGGCTCTCACGGCGCTTCACGTGGCTCGGTCGGCAGTTCCTGCCGAACCTCTTCCACCTCGTCGTCTCGCTGTTCGCGCGGCTCGTCGACTCGATCGAGCGCGGCCTCTACGCCGTCGACGAGTGGCTGCGCTTCCGCGAGGGCGAGCACCCGGTCGCGCTCGTCGGCAAGGTCGCTTTCGGCTTCGTGTGGTTCGTCGTCGCGTACGTCGTGCGGCTCTACATCAACCTGCTCATCGAGCCGCAGGTGAACCCCATCAAGCACTTCCCCGTCGTCACGGTGGGCGCGAAGATCATCTGGCCGATGTCGCGCAAGATCAGCCACGCCTCGATCCACGCGATCATGCCGTACGTCGGCAAGGCGGCGGCCGTGACCATCGTGCCGCCGACGGTGCTCGCGCTGCCCGGCGTGTTCGGCTTCCTCGTGTGGGAGCTCAAGGAGAACTTCCGCCTCTACGCCCAGAACCGCGCGCCGAACCTCGAGCCCGTCTCGATCGGCCACCACGGCGAGACGATGGTCGCGCTGCTCCGGCCCGGCCTCCACTCGGGCACGGTTCCGAAGCTGTTCACCAAGCTCCGCCGCGCGAGCATGAAGCAGGACCACGCCGGCGTCGCGAAGCAGGAGGAGGCGATCGCCGAGGTCCGTGAGGCGGTCGAGCGCTTCGTCGATCGGCGCGTGGTCGCGCTGCTCGCGACGAGCACGGCGTGGACCTTCGGCGCGGTCACGCTCGCGCACGTCGAGCTCACGGCGAGCCGCGTCGCCGTCGCGCTGCGCCGCGCGGGATCTGACACGCCGCTCGTCGTCGCGTTCGAGGAGCAGTCGGGGCTCCTCTGCGCGCGCGTCGCCGAGGCGGGCTTCGCAGACGACCTCGACGAGCGCGGGCGCGTCGCGCTCGAGAACGCGCTCGCGGTGTTGTATCGGCTCGCGGCGGTCGACCTCGCGCACGAGGCGATCGAGGCGGCGATCGACGGCGCCGCGTACGACGTGTCGGACGACGGGCTCGTCGTGTGGCCCGGCGAGGGCTACCGAACCGAGCTCGTCTATCCGCTCACCGCGCCGGGCGTCGTCGCGCCGAAGGTGCATGGCGATGTCCCTGCGCATGCGCCGCGCCCGCTCGACGTCCACGCGCTGCTGCTCCGCCAGCACCCGATCGCGTACGCGGCGTTCCGCGACGCCTGGGAGACCGCGACGCCGACGAGGCTCGAGGCGGGAGCGCCGCTGCTCCCGAGGCGGGCGAGGTAGACCGCGCGAGCAGCGTTCGACACGCGGAGGTCGTCCTCCTTTGGCGCTTCGACGTCGAGCTGCTCCTCGCGACGCGCATCGACGATCTCGGCGCCGCGATCGGAGCTCGCGAGGAACATTCGCGCGCGCTCGCTGTCGTCGCAGCGATGCATCCACACCTCGGCTCGTGCGCGGCGCTCCTCGTGGTGGCTGCGCTCTCGTCCGGTTGCTCTGCAGAGACGCCCGAGGCTCGGCCCGAGCCGGCGCGACCGGGGTCGGCGGTCGTAGCAAGGGGGTGCGCGCGCTCGTCGCGCCAGGCGGAGGTGCCGTT
>DASYCF010001253.1:0-2386 GCA_036500365.1 Byssovorax sp. | reverse complement strand
GCGGCGGCGAGCGCGCGCCGGCGCCGGCCGCGTGCCCCGACATCGAGCCCGGCCGCTACGTGCTCGGCAAGCAGTTCGTGTCGAGCGGGCCCATCGACGCGAAGATCCGCACCTACGCGCAGGCGTCGAACGACGTCGCCGGCGTCGCGAACCAGGCCGAGCTCGAGGTCGCGCAGGCGTGCACGCGCGTCGGCCTCGACCTCGGCGTCCCGGCGTCGGCGATGCAGCCGCGACAAGAGAACGGCGGGCGCGCGTCGGGCGCGTGCGGTCCGGCCGCCGCCGCGGTCGACGGCATCATGCGCCAGGGCGCCGCCGTCATCGTGCGCGTCACGCCGCCGTTCTGCTCGCCGAACGGCGTCGCGCAGAGCCAGTGCGGCAACGCGTGCAACGTGAACCCGGGCGACGCCGAGTGCGCCGCGAGCTGCCGCGCCCACGGCGAGATCTACGCGACGTGCACGCCCGCGCTGATCATGGTCGCGCCGCAGACGCCGAACGCGCTCTCGCTGCGGCTCTCGGCGACGCTCTCGGCGAACCTGCCCGCGCTGCTGCACGCGGAGCTCGCGCTCGGACGGCGCCTCGGCGGCGCGGTCGGCACGGTGAGCCAGGTCGGCAGCGCGCTGCCCGGGCTCGTCGGCCAGGCGGGCGGGGCGATGGCGCTCGGCTGCGTGACGGCAGGCCAGGCGCAGGTGAACGCGGCGAGCTGGCAGCTCCAGGCGACGGTGCGCGCGAGCGCGCTCGTCACGAACCGCGTCGGCGCGACCAGCGGATGAGGCGCGCAGTCGTCGCCGCAGCGGCCGCTGTCGCAGCGGTCGCCGTCGTCGCGTTCGCGCGCGAGGCCAGGGCCTGAGGCCTGTCTCCGCCCGTCGGTCCGACGGGCGTGCTCACCTGCGGCGCCGACGGCAAGATCCAGGGCTTCGACCCCTTCCGCGTCGGCCTCGCGTTCGGCGCGTTCGCGTCGAACGTCACGTTCGGCGACGGCATCCACCCGTACATCGAGCGCGAGAGCGCGAGCGCGAGCTTCGAGTGGCACCCGAACCTCGACACGACCCTCTCGTGGGGCGCAGGCGCGAGCCTCGGCGGTCGCATGATCTTCGATGATGTCCACGAGACGATCGGCGCCGGCTGGCTCGTGACGTTCGCGTACACGCGGCGCCTGATGACGGGCCTCGGTTCGAAGCCCTTCATGCTGATGTCGTTCTCGGCGGGCGTGTCCGAGGCGTCGACCTATCCCACGACGCCAGCACCGAACCCGGGGACCGAGCCCCTGTGGGCGATCGACGTGCGCGCGGGCTTGGTCGTCGGCAAGACGTTCTGGCGGACGCTGAGCCCGTACGGCGCGGCGCGTGTGTACGGCGGGCCGATCATCTGGAAGTACGCCGGCCAGACGCGGACGGGGACCGACGAGGGGCATTTCCAGATCGCGGCGGGTATGGTGGCGAGCCTGCCGAAGGGGTTCGATCTGTTCGGCGAGGTGGCCCCCATCTTCGAGCGCGGCGTGACGGTGGGCGTGGGGAAGAGCTTCTGACCGACGGCGAGCGCGCCGGGGCGTAGGAAAAGCGGGTCGGGGCGTAGGAAAAGTGGGTCGGCGGCTAGGAAAAGCGGGTCCACGCGTAGGAAAAGCGGCTCGACGCCGAGGAAAGCGGCGTCGCGCCTACGATGAGCGCCCGGCCGGCACTCGCCACGGGTGGGGCGTCGGCGCTATAGGAGATCGTCGTGAAGTTCGCCGCAAACTGCCCTCAACAAGCCTGTCCTCCCGCGGACGCTGAGCCCGTAGACGGTGAGGTGATTCGCTTCGTCAGGAACGATCCGCCCGCTGCGGGCGACTTCCGGAGCTACGCGGATGACGGCAAACCTGTGGCCGACGCGTGCCAGGCTTGCGCGCTCAGCGTGCTGCGTCGCGACGAGGACGTGCCGATCGCGCGCAAGGCGATGCCCTGGTTCAAGAAGCAGCTCGTCGCGAAGGCCGTGCTGACGTCGGCGCACGGCGTGATACGGCAGACCGGCGCGCATCGCTTTCACTGCAGCTTCTGGGTCGAGGCTTCGCACGGCGGATCGATCCACAGCTTGTTTCGCGCGGTGTCGCAGTGAGCTTCGACTGGACCCCCGCTGCTCCCGCGCGCCGTGGTCTCGCGCCCGTCGTGCAGGCCGTGCTCTACGAGTTCGACGGGCCACGCATGGTGTTGGCCGTCGACGAAGCCGAGCGGCAGTGGCTCGGCGTCGCCGCGGACGAAGACGCCGACGGCAATGTCCGCTGGGTCTACGCACCGGCCAGCCCGGAGCGCGTCCTCGCGCTCCTCGAGACGCGGCGCGGTCTACGCGCGCTCTTCGACGCGGGTCCCCTCGAGATCGTCGACGTCGGACCGGGAGGCGAGCCTCGGTCCGCGTG
>DASYCF010001252.1:0-11440 GCA_036500365.1 Byssovorax sp. | reverse complement strand
GCAAGGACGCGCCGCAGTCGGTCATCGCGGTCGTGCGCGACGGCATCGCCGTCACCGATCCGCGCGCGCCGCTGCTCGACCTCGTGAACAACGCGCTCGGCGGCTCGTTCACGTCGCGCCTGAACCAGAACCTGCGCGAGGACCACGGCTGGACCTACGGCGCGAGCTCCGGCTTCAGCGAAGCGCGCGGCCAAGGCGTCTTCACCGCTTCCGCCGCCGTCGTCACCGAGCAGACGGGACCCTCGTTGAAGGAGATGCTCGCCGAGCTCAAGAAGATGTCCGCCTCCGGCTTGACCGACGAGGAGTTCGGCAAGGTGAAGGCGCAAGATCGCGCAGATCTCGTGCAGACCTACGAGACGGTGAACGGCGTCGCCGGGCGCCTCGGGCACCTCGCGCTGCTCTCGCTCGCGCCCGATTTCGACGTGAGCGCCAGCCGAGCGCGCCAGTCGGCGACGGCCGAGCAGCTCGTGAAGCTCGCGGCGCAGGTCGACCCGAAGCCCGCGACGATCGTCGTCGTGGGCCCCTCGTCTGCCGTGCTCTCGCAGCTCGCGGCCGTCGGCCTCTCGGCGCCCGAGCTGTGGAGCGCCGAGGGCCAGCCGCTGTCCTCGCCCAAGCCGAAGCGCTAAGGCGCCGTCGCTTTCAGCCTCCGGAGCCGCCGGTGCCGGGCGCGCTGCCGCCCGTGCCGGGTGCGCCGCCCGTGCCGGGTGCGGCGCCGCCTGCGCTGCTCCCGCCGGTGCCAGCGGCGCCGCCGGTGCCGCCGCCGCCCGTGCCACCGCCAACCCCGCCGCCGCCGACGGAACCACCGCCCGTCGCGTCGCCGCCGGTGCCGCCGCCGCCGACGCCAGGCGAGCCGCCCGTGCCAGCCGGCGAGCCGCCACCGCTACCAGCGGGGTGCGTGGTGCCCGTGCTGGTCGTCGTGTTCGAGACCGCGACCGGGTCGAAGTTCGCGGGATCGCTGGGCGCGCCGAGGTGCTGCATGCCCCCGCCGATCCACTGCACGTACTGACCCTGACCGACGCCGTCGAGGTAGACCTCGAGCTGGAGAGGCGTGCCCTTCGGGAGGGAGAAGTCGATCGCCTGGGCCTCGAAGTCCGTGTTCGTCTGGAGGTGCCACGCGTTGCCCGCGAGCTCGATGGAATCGGTGGGGCCGAGGTTGTCGCCCATCACGCCGCCAGGCAGCGAGCCGCCGTCGGCAGACGAGACGTAGATGTCGAACGGGCAGATCGCGCCGCTGACGAACGTGTCGCACACGACCTTCACGTTCCACTGGCCCGCGGACACGGCCGTCGCGATGACGGCGACGCCATGGCCTGCCGGTTGGTTCAGCACGAGCTCCTGACCGAGGTCGATCGGGACGGTCACGGCTTCGCCCGGCGAGTTGATGCCGGGCAGGACGTCGCCCGTGTCGTTGATCACGCACGCGGTCGCCCCGAAGGCGACGAGCAACATCGGAAGTGCCGCGTGGCGGCGCACATAAGAGCTAATTTTACGCATGGGGCTCGGTTCCTTGGCTTTGGGCCGACGCGGGCCCGACCTGAGTTGATACGTGCGCCGGCGCGCTGAAATGCCCGCAAGGGCCGGGGATCAGCGGTGAGACGAGTGGCTGCCGCTCGAGACGTGACCGGCGCCGCGGTTGCCGCGCGCGTGCTGGTTCGAGCTCGAGCTCGCTTCGTTCGAGCTCGCCGCGTGCGTGGAGGCGGCGTTGTCGGCGCGCGTGTAGCCGTGGCCCGCGTAGCCGTGCGAGGCGCCGCGCGACGTGCTCGACGAGCCGCGCGACGCGGCGGCGGAGGCGGCGCCACCGCTGCGCCCGCTCGTCGAACCACGCGCGCTCGCGTGGGCGGCGGCGGTCGAGCTCGGGCGGGACAGGGCTGCCGCGCGTGAATCGGCGCTCGTGCGCGAGCTCGGCACGGTCGACGCGGGGACATGGGCCTCCGAGGTGCTCGGCGACGTGCGCGCTACCGTGCGCCCGCCCGCGCCGACCGTGGCCCCGCCGCGGTACGCGGCCGTCGTCGCAGCCGCCACGCGGACGCCGGCCGCGCCGCGCACGACGTAGGCGCCGACGCCGGCGCGGAACACCATGCCGGTCGGCGCGAAGCAGTAGGCCGCCATCGGCGCGCGCGCGAACCGGACGGAGTAGCCGCCGCGCCAGTAGAAGCCGGGTGAGAGCGGCGCCCAGCCGATGTAGCCGCCCCTGCCGACGCGCCACGAGACCCACGCCGGCGAGTACGTGCGGCCCGGGATCCACGACCAGCCCGGCCCGTTGATCCAGAGCCAGCGACCGTAGTGGAAGGGCACGTAGCCCCACGAGTAATCGCTCGCCCACATCCACTCGTCGTTGTCGGTGAGCGTCCACTTGCCGGCGGACTGGTAGGGCGCGAAGTCGGCGCCGACCTCGTCCTTGTTCGGGACCCAGATGGTGCCGTACGTGGGGTCGTCGACCCACCGGCCGTGGCCGGCGAGGGGCTCCTTGAACTCGGTGAGGGCGCTCGGGTCGTTGTCGGCGAACGCGTCGGCGTCAGCCGGCTGCGCGGCAGAGGCCTGCGGGTCCGACGCGTCGGACTGGGCGCGCGGGTGACGGCGCGTACGCGCGGCGCCGTCTTGCGCGGGAGCGGGGGCCGCCGCCGGAGCCGGCTCCTGGGTCCAGCTGTTCTCATCGCTGGTGTAGCCGGCGGGCATCCCGTTGTCCGCGAGCGCGACCGACGACGCGAGGAGCGACCCTCCGGCGACGAGCGTGGCCGAGAGAACTGCGCCAAACGAGCGAGGGAGACGACCAAACATGAAAAACCTCGAGTGGGCCCCGGCGGACGCGGAGCGTGGGATTGCCCTGGCCCGCGTAGTCTATGCAATCGACGTTCCTTTGCCACCTCCTTGCGAACGTTCGCCGGCGTGAGCCGGCACCTTTCGACCGGCCGCGAGCGCCGCGCACGTCCGCACGCGAGGACTGGGCTTCAAGTGCTGGAACATGCGAAGTAACGTGACGGGGTGCGCGGCCTGCCGGCGGGGACTCTGTGCGCGCTCGCCGCGCTCACGCTGGCGTCCGCCGTCCGCGCCGACCCGTCGACCGGCGTCCGAATCGACGCGCTGCAGGCGGCGAGCCCCGAGAGCGAGTTCTTCCGCGTCGAGGGCCCGCACAAGCCCGCCGAGAGCGTCGAGTTCGCGGTGCGCGCGCGCGTCGACGAGGGCACCAACGAGCTGCACCAGATCGCCGTCGACACCGCCGGAAACGACACGCGCACGTCGACGCTCGTCAAGAACGCGCTGCTCCTGCGCGTCGACGCGTCGATCACGCCCGTGCACTGGCTCACGATCGAGATGGGCGCGCCGTTCGCGCTGTCGATCACCGGCGACGCGCCGGCGAGCTTCGGCGGCGAGGTGCCGCTCGCCGCGAAGGGGCCCGGCGTCGGCGATCCGCGCGCGGGCGTGCACGTCCGCCCGATCGATCGCGACGACCTCACGCTCTGGCTCGGCGGCCGCGTCTGGGCGCCCGTCGGGAGCAAGGCCACGTACCTGAGCGACGGCCGCCTGCGCGCCGAGATCGACGCGGCCCTCGCGGGCGAGTCGAAGCGCGTCATGTGGGGCGGCACCGTCAACCTCGCGCCGACGTTCTTCGCGGGGCGCGACGGCGATCGCGTCGCGGCGAGCGGCGCGCTCTATTACAAGCTCACGCCGCTCGTGGCGCTCGGCGTCGAGCCCGCGTTCGAGCTCGTGCAAGATCAGGTCGGCGACGCGCCCGCCACGTCGACCCACCTGCAGGCGATCTTCGAGCCCATCGGCGCGGCGCGCCTCAAGCTCGGCTTCCTGCGCGTCGGCGTCGCGGCGGGGCCGGGCTTCGGCGGCGCAGGCGCGGCGGCGCTGCGCGTGCTCGGCGACGTCGCGGTCGTCTTCGAGGGGCGCAGGCCGCCGCCCGCCGCCGTGAAGAGGCCCGATCGCGACCTCGACGGCGTGCCCGACGACGAGGACGCGTGCCCCGACGCCGCGGGCCCGCGCAGCAAGGACCCCGCGAAGAACGGCTGCCCGCAGCTCGATCGCGACGCCGACGGCGTGCCCGACGAAGAGGACGCGTGCCCCGACAAGGCGGGCGTCCGGTCGAGCGATCCCAAGGCGAACGGCTGCCCCGACAGCGACAACGACGGCCTGCCCGATCCGATCGACGCGTGCCCCAACGAGCCGGGCAAGGGCGACGGCTGCCCGCGGTACGCGCGCTTGCAGCAGGACGGCTTCAAGATCAACCCGCCGATCGATTTCGGCTTCTCCGACCGGCTCAGCGAGAAGAACCGCGCGGCGCTCGAGGAGATCGCCGCGACGGCGCACGCGAACCCGAAGACGATCGATCAGGTCAGCATCGGCATCGGAACCAAGGGCGCGCGGCAGCAGCTCTCGGACAAGCGGGCGCAGGCGATCCTGCTGGTCATGCGCGCGCAGGCCCTCTCGAGCGAGCGCTACGAGGTCACGCTGCGCGACGACTTGGCCGCCGGAAAGGTCGTCATCAAGGTCGTGAACGTCGACGCCGCCGGCACCGGGGCTCCTCCGCCGAAGAAGTGATCGTCGACGCCCCGCGGGCCGCGTCTCGAGGTCACTCGAGATCGCGATCGTCGGCCGGGGGCGTGCGCGGCTCCGCCTCGACGGTGCGCTCGGCGGTCGACACGACGGCCTGGCCCGAGAGCGCGGCGAGCCGCCGATCCGCCTCACGCAGGCGCCGGTTCAAGACCTGGATCACGGCCTGCGCGATCTCGACCGTGTCGCGCACGGCCTCCTGGAAGTCGTCGGCCGAGACGGACAGCAGCTCGGCGTCGTCGACGAGCGTCGCGGTCGACGCGCGCGGCTGATCGTCGAAGATGCTCATCTCGCCGAAGACCTCGTTCGGGCCCAGATCGGCGACGACGCGCCCGTCGACCGCGAGCGCGACGCGGCCGCTGAGCACGAGGTAGAGCGCGCCGCCGCCCTCGCCCTGGCGGAACACGACGTCGCCCTTGCGCATGCTGAGGACGACGGCGCCGCGCGCGAGGCTCACGAGATCGTCCCCCGCGATGCGCGCGAACACGGGCACCCGCTGCAGGAACAGGATCTTCTCGACCGTCGTGACCATGGCGGGATCGCGGGCGTCCGCCCCGTGACCCGCGCCGTAGCGCGCGTTCGCGAACGCGCGCAGCGCGTCGTCGGGGTCGTGGAGCAGGGCGTCGAGCGCGCGTTGATAGCCCGCGGGCTTGAGCGACGCCACCGCGATCGAGGCGGCCTCGCGCACGAGCGGGTCGGGGCTCGACATCGCGTGCAGCGCCTCGACGCCGCCGGCCGCGATGCGGTGGTGCGCGATCGCGTCGAGCGCGAGCGCCGCGCCGTACGGCTCGCCCCGCGCGATCTCGTCGGCGAGCCACGTCGCCGCGTAGGCCTCGCGCGGCTGGAGCCGCGGCGGCGGGAACGCGCCCGCGCGCAGCGCGAGGACCATGTCGACGAGCGCGACGAGCTCCTCGCGCAGGCGCCGATCGAGCAGCGACTCGAGGACCTCGAAGGCGTTCGCGCGCATCGCGGGGTCCGCGTCGAAGAGGTGCGCGCGCACCAGCGCCACGGTCGCGCGAGGGAACGCGAGCTCGCACAGCCGCAGGACGCGGATGACGCCCTTGCGCAGGCGCCGCACGACGTTCTCGTCGAGCGTGCGGCGCTGGACGAGCGGGCGCACCGCGAGGTAGCCGTCGCGCGTCGCGACGTGCGCCGCGATCTCGGCGTCGAGGCGCCCGCGGACGCGAGCCACGGGCGCCGGCGGCGCGCCGAGCGCGAGCCGCAGCCGCGACGCGGAGGCGTAGACCTTCTGGCGCACGATCTCGTCCGGCTCGTCGAGCCGATCGAGCAGCGCGTCGAGCGCGACCGTCGTCCCGATGCGCGCGAGCACGCGCGGGATGGTGAGGCGCGCGGCGCGCGGCGTCGTGCGATCCGCGAGGATCGCGGCGAGGAGCGGCACGGCCGGCGAACCGAGGGCCGCGAGCGCGCGCGCCGCCGACGACGCGAGCGAGCGCGTGGCGATCGCCTCGACGAGCTGCGGGACGAGCCGCACGTCGCCGACCTTCGACGCGGCGTCGACGGCGGCGCGCCGCACGCTCGGATCGTGGTCGGCGATCAGCCTCGAGAGCGCGCGCTGGAGCGACGCCTCGCCCACCCGCGCGAGGACGTTCGCGGCGGCGACGCGGTCGCGCGGATCGGCCGAGTCGAGCAGCGCGCGGAGGCGCGGCGCGCCGTCGAGCATCCCGTCGAGCCCGCACGAGCGCACGAGCGCGGCGACGGCGGCCGCCCGCGCGGGCGTGTCGTCGACGCGATCGGCGAGCTCGAGCAGCGCGTCGTGCGCGTCCTCGCGGAGATCGCGCGCGAGCGCCTCGATCGCCGCGACGCGCACGTCCGCGTCCGGGTCGTCGAGCGCCGCTCGCGCGTAGGCTACCGAGCGCGGATCCCCCACGTCGCACGCGAGGCCGAGCGCGACGGCGCGCACGCGCGGCGAGGCGTGGTGCACGAGCCCCGGGAGCGCGTCGCGAAGCGCCGGCTCGTCGAGCGCGCGGAGCTGCTCGATCGCGAAGAGCACCTGCGGCGCGTCGGGGCCGAGCAGCGCCTCGCGCAGCATCGCCCGCAGGCTCGGGCTGTTCTCGACGAGCTCGGGCGAGAGGTCGCGCCGCACGAGCGTCCGCCGCATCGCCTCGACGTAGCCGCTGCGCACGTGCGGAACGAGGAGCACGATCGCCGCGCCGATCGGGATCGTCCACACGCCGAGGTGCGCCGCGCGCCGCACGAGATCCGGGCCTGGCGCCGACTGCCCCGCCCGGGGCGCGATGAACAGCAGCGCGAACGCGCCGACGCCGCACCCGAGCGGCTTGACGATGGCGTCGACGAAGGTGCGCACGCGCGATCGCCCGGATGCCTGGAAGGGGAAGAGCAAGAGCTGCACCGAGGCGTCGTGGACCGTGAACTGGAGGCCGTTGTCGCTCGCCTTGAGCAGGACGCCGAACGCGAGGCCAGGCACGGCCAGGAGTCCGAGCGAGCTCGCCGAGAACGCGAGCGGGAGCGCGAGCAGGCCCGCGAGCACGCCGTAGCGGCGCAGCAGGCGCGGCGTGACGACGAGCTGCACGACGATCCCGATGAGGCCGATGGCGCCGTAGAAATTCGCCATGAAGCCCGCGAGCTCGTCGCGCGTCGGGTAGCTCGTCTGGATGATCGCCTTGAACTGGTAGTCGCCGATCGTCACCATCGCGAACACGAGCAGCGTGAGCGCGGCGATGTAGAGGACGTAGCGCGACCGCAGCGGCGATCGGCTCGCGTGGGCGCGGTGCTCGGCGAGATCGGGCGCGCGGGGCGCGGCCGGGTAGCGACGCGCGACGTACGCCGCGAGCGCGCCGAAGCCGAGGAACGCCGCGGCGACGATGAGGAGCAGGTTCGCGGTGCCGATCGAGCGGACCACCGCGCCGGTGAGGAAGCCGCAGACGACGACGCCGACCACGCGGCCCGACCCGATGAGGCCGAACAGGCGCTTGCCGCTGCGCGCGTCGTGGAGCTCTTGCGCGACGGTCCAAGCGGACATCAGCGCGAGGTTGGCGAGGATCTCGGTGACCACGAAGAGCGCGGCGTAGGCGGCGCGGAGCTCCTGGCCGACGAGCACGCGGAGCGCGACGAACGTCGCAGCGGCGAGGGCGGCGAACGTGAGCACGAACTGCGCGCGCGGCAGCCGATCGACGTAGCGCGCGTACGCGAGCGCGACGACGGACGACGCCCCGCCGTACGCCATCCACATCGGTCCGATCCACGTGACCGGAAACTTCGTCAGGAAGAGCGCGTCGCGCGCCGACCGCCCGACGACGAAGACGAGCGCGACGAGGAACATCAGCGCGAAGAGGAGCGCGGAGCGGACGAGCTCGGCGCGGGTGAGCTCGACGCCGAGGAGCGCGATCGCAGGCGCCTCCTCGGCGCGCGACGGCCGCGGGCGCATGCTGGGTCGCGTCGGCCCCTCCTCGCCGAGTTCGGGCTCGCCCACGCGCGGACACTACCGCAAGCGGCCGACCGACGGCGCTCTGCGCGTGCCGAACTGGCCGTAGCGCGGCGTCTGCGTTGTCAAGTTGTCACGCGGGCTGCGTGGAGCTCCGCGCCTGCATTCGGAACCCCGCGTTCGCGCGCGCGTTGCGGTGCGGCACGGGGTGTGCTGAAAAGACGCTGTGCTCACCTCCCGTGCTCGCAGCGCCGCGGCGGTCTTCACGCTCGCCGCGCTCGCGGCGACGGCGACGCTGGATCACGACGCCCGCGCACAGACCCTCATCGGCGCGTCCTCCTCGGCCTCGGCGTCGACCGGCACGGGCACGACGGGCGCGATCGCATGCACCGGCGGCCTCGTGATGATCGATCCGACGCGGGCGACGGAGCGCGATTCGAATCACTTCCCCCAGTACATCAGCCTCTCCGACTGCGAGTCGAACGTGCAGCTCGACTTCGCCGTCACGACGCGGCCGACCCTCACCGGCGCGGAGCAGTTCTCCGTCTGGGGTACGACTGGCACGCAAGACTGCTCCGTCCTCTTGAACCGCGACAACGTGACGTGCTTCCAGCTCCTCAGCGCCACGACCGTGATCCCCTCCACCGTCCGGATCGGCGCGCGGGACATCGCCGCGATCGTGACGGGCAACCCGAACAGCTGCACGCCGGTGGGCGTCGCCGGCGGCGCGCCGGAGACCGTCTCGCTGTACTTCTTGATCGACGCGCAGGACGGCTCGGACTCGACCATCTTCTGCAACGAGAGCGAGAACTCGGTCGACCTCGTAGGCCCCACCGCGCCGACCCAGGTCAATGCAGGCATCGGCGACAGCGGGCTCATCATCACGTTCGTCGCGTCCATCGACACGGACACGCAGAGCTACACGGTCTACTGCGACGACGGGCTCGGCGGCACGGGCGGCGGCTCGGCGCGCAGCGCGACGCCGCCAGGTCTTCCGCCCGCCCCAGGGCCCCCGTCGGACTCGAGCACGGGCGGCGCGAGCTTCGGCGGCGCGGAGCCCATCGCGGCGGTCGGCGCGGCGGTCGGAGTGGGCGGCGCCGGCGGTGAGGCGAGCTTCACGTCGAGCTCGAGCAGCGGCTTCGCCACGACGAGCACGGTGGGATCGACGAACAACTGCGTCTCGCCGAACCTCATCCCCGGCCTCATCCCGACGAGCACCGCGTTCGTGCGCGGCAGCGGGACGGGCACCACCATCAACGCGACCGGCCTCACGAACGGCATCCTGTACGCGTGCGGCGTCGCCGGCGTCGACGACGTCGGCAACCCGGGCCCGCTGTCGCAGCTCTCGTGCGCGCCCCCCGAGCCGACGGACGACTTCTTCACGATCTACCTGCGCGACGGCGGTCAGGCCGGCTGCGAGTTCGGCGAGGGCTCGCGCGCGCTCGGCGCGGGGGCGGGCGGGCTCGGCCTCGCGCTCCTCGCCGTCGGGCTGCGGAGGCGGCGCTCGCGAGGCTCGCCGCCGCGGAGGCCGCGCGGCAAGCGTCCTCAGCCCGGGGGGGTCCGCGGCTCGTGAGGATCTCCGCGATCGCGGCCGCGCTCGGCGCGGCGAGCGCCCTCTTCGCTTGCACCATCCCCGCGCACGCCGAGGAGGGCACGGAGCAGTTCGACCTCGATTGGCGGCAGCACGACCGCACCGATCACTACGGCCGCAGGCGCCTCGAGTTTCCGCAGTGGGTGTTCGAGCTCCGCTTCGGTGCGTACTCGCCGCGCGTCGACTCCGAGCCCGCGCTCGGCGGCGCGACGCCCTACGCCGACGTGTTCGGCACGGCGCCGCAGTTCTATTTGAGCTTCGAGCTCGACTGGGTGCCGATCCGCGTGCCGTACGTCGGCGGCATCGGCCCAGGCTTCGGCTTCGGATGGACCAACGCGTCGGCCAAGGCCAAGATCGACATCCCCGGATCGCCCAACGACCAGTGCCTCGGCACGCTCAACGGCTGCAGCTCCGCCGAGGACACGTCGCTCACCATCTTCCCGATGTACGGGGTGATCTTGTTCCGCGTCGACGATCCGATGGCGCGCTGGGGTGTGCCGATCGTGCCCTACGTGAAGCTCGGCGTGGACGCGGGCATCTGGACGTCGGGCAGCTCGCTGCCGAAGACCTACGTCAACAGCGCGAACCAGGTGGTCTCCGCGAGCGGCACGACGTGGGGAACGCACTTCGCGATCGGCGGTCACTTCCTGCTGAACTGGCTCGACCAAGACGCCGTGAACCGCTCGCGCGAGGCCAGCGGCGTGCGGAATTTCTATGCGTTCGGCGAGTTCACCGACTTCGACTTCGCGACGTTCGGCAAGAAGCAGCTGCTCGTCGGCTCGACGAGCTGGGTAGTGGGCGTCGCCGTCGACCTGTGACCTCGCCGGCGAGCCGAGCGGCTCCGCCCCGGCGTCTCACGGCGCCGCCGCGCTGCGCTCCCAGCGCGCGCCGGCGCGATGAAGGAGCGCCGCGGCGAGCGCGCTCTGCACCATGTACGCCGCCGTGATCGCGACGAAGACGCCGCGCGGTCCCCAGCCGAGCGGCCCGGACAGGAGCCACGCGAGCGGCAGCTTGAAGCCCCAGAAGCTCGCGAGGTTCACGACCATCGGCGTGCGCGTGTCGCCGGCGCCGTTGAGCGACTGCATCGCGACCATGCCGCACGCGAACGCGAGGAACCCGACGGCGACGATGCGCAAGCAGTCCGCCGCGTACGCCGCGGTCGCCGCGTCGCTCGTGAGCAGGCCGACGACGAGCTTCGGCGCGACGAAGAACACGATGCCCGCGGGCGCGAGCAGGACGAGGTTGTACCCGGCGATGCGCCAGACGGAGCTCCGCGCGCGGTCGGGCTTCCTCGCGCCGAGGTTCTGACCGACGAGCGTGGCCGACGCCGCGGCGAGGCCCCACGCGGGCAGGAGCGCGAAGATGACGACGCGCATCGCGATCGTGTAGCCGGCGAGCGCCGCGTCGCCGTACTCCGCGACGATGCGCACGAGCGCGAGCCAGCTCGCCGTCTCGATGAGGACCTGCAGCGTGGCCGGCGTCCCGACCCGTACGATCTCGCGCACGACGCGCGCGCTCGCGACGAGGTGACGGCGAGCGACCGCGACGCGGCGCCCGCCGCCGAGCAGCATCGCGAGCTGGTAGACGACGCCGACCGCGCGGCTGCCCGTCATCGCGACGGCGGCGCCGAGCAGGCCCATGCGCGGGAACGGACCGACGCCGAAGATGAGGCACGGCGCGAGGGCGATGTTGAGCAGGTTCGCGAGCCAGAGCGATCGCATCGCGACGGCGGCGTCGCCCGCGCTGCGGAACGCCGCGTTGATGACGAACATCAGGAACACGGTCACGCCGCCGCCGAGCATCAACGCCGTGTAGCCCGCGCCGATCGAGACGACGGCGTGCGTCGCGCCCATCACCTCGAGGAGCGAAGGCGCGAGCACGGCGCCGACGAC
>DASYCF010001251.1:0-2463 GCA_036500365.1 Byssovorax sp. | reverse complement strand
GCCCACACGGCGAGCGCCGCCCACGTGAGGTCGACTCGGCGCATCGCCGCCCACGCGCCGTCGGAGGTCGTCGACGCGAGCCCGCTCTCCGTCGCTTCGTGGCCTCGCGTCGTCGTCGTCGCGTGCGCGTCGCCGTCGACGAGCGGCTCCACCGGGGCGCCGCGCACCACGAACGGGATCGCGACGTATCGCGCCGCCTCGGTGTCACGGAGCGCGCGCGCGCCGAGCGGGGCCGCCACCGAGAGCGCGAGCGCGGCCACGAGCACGGCGCGCCGCGCGGTGGCGGGCGCCCGCGCGAGGAGCGGCATGGCGACGAGCGCCGCGCCGAGGACGAGCGAGCCGCGCGCGCAGTCGAGGAGGAGGTCGAACGTGTTCATGTCAGCGGCCCTCCTTCCGGGCCTTGTCGATGAGATCGGCCAGGCGCTCGAGCTCGTCGTCGCCGAGGCGCTGGCGCGAGCCGTCGACGAGCGCGGCGACGGCCTGCTCGATCGAGCCGCCGAAGAACGTGCGGACGACGTGCGTGAGCGCGGAGCGCCGCGCGTCGGCCCGGGCGACGGCGGGCAAGTACACGTACCGCGGACCCTCCTCGACGTGGCGGACGTGGCCGCGCTCCTCGAGCAGCCGGAGGAGCGCGCGCACGGCCGAGTAGCTCGGCGCGTCGGCGAGGTCGGCGAGGACGTCGTGCGCCGTGGCGCGGCCCCGCCGGTAGAGGATGTCCATGATCTCGCGCTCGCGGCGCGTGAGCGGGGGCTTCTTCTTCGTCGTCATCCTGGTCTTCGTAGTCGTATGCTAAAAACTTAGCAAATCTATATGCTAAAAAAATAGCATGCGTGGCGGCCCGCCCGCGGTCGACGTCGCGCGGCCGCCGGTCACGTCGGGCGTGGCCCTCGCAAGCCCGCGGATTCGCTCCGCGAGGGCGCGGTCGACGGCGCGTCGGGCAAAAAATGCATGCATATGCACGTATTCTCGTGGCGCTCCGCGTGGCGCCGCAGCAGCCTTCCCGAATCGGGGCGAGAGGCCTATGCTGCCTTGGGGATCACGCATGCATGCTCAGCGGGACGGCGTAGCTCGCGTGTTGGTCGTGGACGACGAGCCGCTCATGTTGGGAATGTTCGGCGACTGCGTCGTGCACGCGGGGTATGCGCCGCTGTTGGCTGGGACGAAGCAGGCCGCGATCGACCAGCTCGACACGCAGCTCCTCGCCGCCATCGTCGACGTGTGGCTGCCGGACGGCTCGGGGTTCGACGTCGTGCAGTCGATGAAGACGACGCAGCCGGAGCTGCCGGTCATCATGGTCACCGGGCTGAACGACGCGTACGTCGCGAACCGGGCGCAGCTCCTCGGCGCCGAGTATGCGTGCAAGCCCGACGTCCGCGCGAACGTGCGCGAGTTCCTGCGCCGCTGCGCCCCGCCCAACTCGGTGAACGCCGTGCTCGCCGAGTTCGCGCTGCGCTGCCGCATCACGCCGGCCGAGCGGCGGCTCGTCGCCGCCGCGCTCGAGGACGCGTCGCACGACTCGCTCTCGGATCAGCTCGGCGTCAGCGTGAACACGATCAAGAAGCAGATCGCGTCCGTCCTCGAGAAGGCCCGCGCCAACACGCTCGAGGAGGTCGTCGCGCCTCTCCGCGCCCGTGTCCTCCGCTGGTAGTCGAGGGGGGGCGATCCGGCGCCATACGGGCGCGCTCGCTCCGCTACGGTCCTCGGCGTACCAGAGTACGCCTGCGGTCCGTTGCTCGCGATCGCGCCCGTCTGACGCCGGATCGCCCCCCTCGACGACGGCCTCGCGAGGAGCGGGCGGGCGGTTCGGATCGGCCCCTCGACGACGGCTCCCGAGGAGCGGTGCGGCGGAGGTACGTCAGGCGGCGTAGGTTGCGTCGAGGTACTTCACGATGGCGGCGGATTCGAACATGGCGGCGCCCGTGTTCGGGTCCTTGAGGTAGGGGACCATCATCTTGCCGCTCATGGCTTCGAAGGCGGCGCGGCTGGCGCTGCCCTTCGCGACGTTGTGCAGGATGTAGGGGAGCTCGAGCTCGCAGAGGACCTCGCGGGCGAGGCGGCAGTACGGGGAGGCCTCGAAGCTCCAGAGCTCGAGGGGCTTCGCCGGCTGCTTGTTCGGGCGCGCGACGCGGCCGCGGCCGGGGCGTGAGGCGCTCGCGAAGAACGAGCCGAGCGTCGTCACGGGGCCGAGCGAGAGGAGCGCGGGCACGCCGCCGTCGCCGTACGTCTTCGCGAGGTAGGCGATGATGTCGTTCGACTCGTACATCTCGGTGCCCGTGTTCGGGTCGACGAGGAAGGGGAACATGAGCTTCTTGCCCTTCTGCTTCACGACGTCGCGGAGGCGGCCGCCGCGCGGGCAGGGGTAGATCATCGCGTCGAGGTCGAAGCTCGAGAGCGCCTCGCGCACCTTGCGGCAAAAGGGACACGCCTCGAACTCGTAGAGCTCGAGCAGCTGCTCGGGCCGGC
>DASYCF010001250.1:0-5659 GCA_036500365.1 Byssovorax sp. | reverse complement strand
ACATCTGGGCGCTCGGCGTGATGATGTTCGAGGGCCTCACCGGCACCTGGCCACACGAAGGCGACAGCTTCTCCGCGCTCGTCGTCAACATCTGCACCGTGCCGCCGAAGTCGATCGACGAGCTGGCGCCGCACCTCCCGGAGCCGGTGCGCGCGGTCGTGCGGCGCTGCCTCGCGCCCTACGACGAGCGCGTGCAGTCGGCGAACGAGCTGTCGACGTTGCTCGAGGACGTGCTGCGCGACGAGTCGCTCTCGGGCATCGCCGTGCCGCGCCCGCTGACGACGCCCGGCGAAGGCTTCAAGTCGACGACGGGCCTGCGCGTCCGGCCGCCGTCGGTGTCGTCGCTGAGCGCGTCGCGCAACCAGGCCCGCTCGGCGGCGGCGCAGCAGCAGATGAGCCCGCTGTCGAACCCGCGGCCGTCGTCGGAGCCGCGCGCGCCGCTGCCGCCGCCGTCGCACCCGACCTCGCAGCCGCGCGTACCGCCGCCCGCGCCGTCGCAGCCACGGGCGAGCGTGCCGATGCCGCCGCCGCAGCCGCGCTTGCCGTCGGCTGCGGCGATGGCGGTCATCGCCGACGACACGACGACGCGGAACGGCGGCGCGATCGAGGCCCGGGGCAACGCCGCCGCGGCGATCGAGCCCGCGACGCTCGCGTACGACCCCGCGACGCTCGCGTACGACCCGGCGACGGCGCCGCAGCCGGGGCCCGCGCGGCCGATCAGCGGGAGCTTCGCGCCGCACCCGGTCCCGACGCAGCCGCCCGTGGGCGGGGCGCGGCCGCCCTCGTACCAGACGCCGGGCGGCCAGCCGTACATGCCCTCCGCGCCGACCGCGGTGCTGCCGCAGCACCCGCTCGCGCAGCACGGCCGGCCGCCGCCCTCGACGACGCCGATGCAGGCCGTCGATCCGCGGCCGGCGTCGCACCCGCGCGCGGGCGATCCGCTGGTGCAGAGCGTCTCGGTCATGAACGTCGAGACGACGGCGCCGCGCTCCGCCGCGCCCGGCGCCGAGGCGTTGGCGCCGATGGGCCCGCCGAGCGCGACGCCCGCGCAGAGCCCGTTCGCGCCCGCGCGCAGCACGAAGAAGCTCGGCATCCTCGCGGCGCTGCTCGCGGCTGCGTTCGTCGCGATCGTCATCGCGCTCGTGGCGACCATCCGCGCCGGCTCGGGCGACGCGGTGGCCGCTGCGTCGGGCGCGCCGAGCGCGGCGCCCGTCGCCAACGCCGCCGCGTCCCCGACGGGAGCCGACGCGCCCGCTGCAGCAGATCCGCCGAAGGCCACGGCGAGCGCAGCGCCGAGCGCCTCGGCGTCGGCTGCGCCAGCGTCGACGGGCGACAAGGACAAGGGCGACAAGGACAAGACCGACAAGCCCAAGAGCGAGTCGAAGGCGCACAAGAGCGAGGGGTCGAAGAAGGCCGCGTCCGCGTCGCCGGCCGCGCCGCCCGCGGCCGCGACGAAGGCGCCGAAGCGCGTGCAGGACCTCGGCTCGGGGCTGTGAGCGCGCGCGCGGCGCTGGTAGAAGCGCGCGCATGAGCTTCGAGCACCTCACGATCGAGCGGAGCGGCGCGCTCGCCGTCGTCACGATCACGCGGCCCGACAAGCTGAACGCGCTGAACGCGAGGCTCCTGTCCGAGATCGACGCGGCCTTCACCGAGCTCGGCGCCGCGACGGGCGACGACGCGGTGCGCGCCGCGATCCTCACGGGCGCCGGCAAGGCGTTCGTCGCCGGCGCCGACATCGCGGCGATGGTCGACATGACGCCGCTCGAGGCGAGGCGCTTCTCGTGGCTCGGCCACGTCGCGTTCGCGCGCATCGAGGAGCTGCCCTTCCCGGTCATCGCCGCGGTGAACGGCTTCGCGCTCGGCGGCGGCCTCGAGCTCGCGCTCGCCTGCGACTTCATCGTCGCGGCCGACACGGCGAAGTTCGGCCAGCCCGAGGTGACGCTCGCGGTGATCCCCGGCTTCGGCGGCTCGCAGCGGCTCCCGCGCCGCGTCGGCGTCGCGCGCGCGCGCGAGCTCCTCTACACGGGCGACCTGATCGGCGCGGAGCAGGCGCTCGCGATCGGCCTGGCCAACGCGGTCGTCCCCGCGGCCGAGCTCGCGCTGCGCGCGCGCGACGTCGCGCTCAAGATCGCGTCGCGTGGCCCGCTCGCCGTCGCCGCCGTGAAGCGCCTCGTCCTCCGCGGCGAGGGCCTCGACCTGCGCGCCGCGTGCGAGCTCGAGTCCGAGGCGTTCGGTCGCCTCTTCGGCACGGAGGACCAGCGCGCGGGCATGCGCGCGTTCCTCGACAAGCAAAAGGCTACGTTCGCAGGCAAGTGAGGACGAGGGACGCATGAAGCGCGAGAAGCGGCTGACGAAGAAGGAGCGCAAGGCGCTGAAGCCCGCGGTCGTGGGCGCAGAGGACCAGGCGCACATCCACTGCATCGCCTGCGGTCGGCACATCGACGCGGCGGAGTTCACCGCGTCGCCGCCGCTCGCGACGCGGGTTCGCTGCAACCACGGCTCGCTCTTCCCGAGCTGCGTCGAGTGCGTGCCGCTCACGAAGGAGCGCCTCGCCGAGCACGACCGAACGGGGGATCCCGTCCGCATGGCCGGCGCCTGGCACTGAAGGCGGCGCGGCGGGGTCGTGTGCGCACGCGGCGCGGGCAGATGGAAATATAGTGCGCCAATGCGCCCACGCGCGCAGCATTTTGCATGTCGGCGCGCGCGCGCGTGAAATCACGGCACCCCGGCCAGGTCCGGTCGCTCAACGCGTGGGGTCGGCGCCGACGATCGAGTCGAGACAGCGCTCGCGCGCGTCGCGCAGGGTGGTCGCCGCGAGCTGCACGAGCGCCCGGCCGCCGCGACGGATGAGGAGCTCGAGGCCGCCCGTGACGCCGATGGTCTCCACCGTCACGCCGTGCGCGCGCGCGACCTCGTAGAAGCGGCCCATGTCGGCGGTCGAGCTCGAGCTGACGATGACGCGGCTCGGCGCCTCGCCGAAGAGGAGCTCCGCCTCCGAGCAGTCGCCGCCGGAGATGTCGACCTGCGCGCCGACCATCGCGCGCTCGTCGTCCGTGGCCGAGATGCACTCGGCTATCGCGACGGCGAAGCCGCCGTCGGAGATGTCATGCGCGCTCTCGATGAGTCGCGGTCGCGCGCGGCAGAGCTCGAGCAGCAGCCGCTGGAGGCGCGCCTCCTTGTCGAGGTCGACGCGCGGCGACGGGCCCTTGACCTCGCCGGTCTCGTGCGTCAGCCACTCGGAGCCGCCGAGCGGCCCGCTCGCGTCCCACCCGAGGACGTTGATGACGAGGCCGCCGCGCGGGAAGGTCGAACGCACGACGTCCCCGGGATCGCGGACGAGGCCGACGGCGGCGAGGGTCGGCGTCGGCAGGATCGCGCGGCCGTCGGTCTCGTTGTAGAGCGAGACGTTGCCGCTCACGACGGGCACGTCGAGCGCCTCGCAGCCCGCGGCGATGCCGTCGATGGCCCGGGCGATCTGGCGCATGATCTCGGGCCGCTCGGGGTTTCCGAAGTTCAGGCAATCGGTGATGCCGATCGCCTCGGCGCCGACGCACGCGAGGTTGCGCGTCACCTCGGCGACGGCCATCGCGGCGCCCTCGAACGGATCGAGCTCGCAGAGCCGGCCGTTCACGTCGGCCTTGAAGGCGAGGAGCTTGTCGACGACCACGCCGTCCTTCTCGCAAGGGACGCGCACGACGGCTGCGTCGCCGCCGGGCCGGACGTGCGTGCCGCCGCGCACGATGTGATCGTACTGGCGCCACACCCAGCGGCGCGATCCGACGTTCGGGTGCGAGAGCATGCGCGCGAGCTCGTCGCTCCACGACGGCGCCGGGCGCGCCGCGAGCCACGCGCCGACGTCGAACGCGCGCCGCGCGGGCAGGCTCGGATCGTCGGCCTGCGGTCGATCGTATTTCGGGGCCGCGTCGGTGAGGAAGTCGACGGGCAGATCACACACGACCACGGGCGCGCGCGGGCCGGACGCGTCGGCGAGCGGGTCGTGGCCCGGCGTCGCGCGGATGACCCAGCGGCCCGTGTCGGTCACGCGGCCGATGATCGACGCGTCGAGCTCCCACTTCGCGCAGATCTCGAGCACGCGCGCCTCGCAGCCCGGCTTCGCGACCATGAGCATGCGCTCCTGGGACTCGCTGAGGAGCATCTCGTACGGCGTGAGCCCGCGCGCGCGACGTGGGACCAGATCGAGATCGAGGTCGAGGCCCGAGCCGCTGCGGCCCGCCATCTCGACGCTCGAGCTCGTGAGGCCCGCGGCGCCCATGTCCTGCACGCCGACGAGCACGTCCTCGGCGAAGATCTCGAGGCACGCCTCGAGCAGGAGCTTCTCGAGGAACGGGTCGCCGACCTGCACGGTGGGGCGCTGCGACGGGCCGCTCGCGCTGAAATTGTCGCTCGCCATCGTGGCGCCGTGGATGCCGTCGCGCCCCGTCTTCGCGCCGACGTAGATCACCGGGTTGCCGACGCCGGTCGCCCTCCCGTAGAAGATGCGGTCCGTGCGCACGACGCCGCACGTGAACGCGTTGACGAGGATGTTGCCGTCGTACGCGGCGTCGAACATGAGCTCGCCGCCGACCGTCGGCACGCCGATGCAGTTGCCATAGCCGCCGACGCCGGCGACGACGCCCCGCAAGAGCGCCGCCGTTCGCGGGTGATCCGGCCGGCCGAAGCGCAGCGAGTCGAGGTTCGCGATCGGCCGCGCGCCCATCGTGAACACGTCGCGCAGGATGCCGCCGACGCCCGTCGCCGCGCCTTGATACGGCTCGATGAACGACGGGTGGTTGTGCGACTCCATCTTGAAGACCGCGGCGAAGCCGTCGCCGATGTCGACGACGCCCGCGTTCTCGCCCGGCCCCTGGATGACGCGCGGGCCCTTCGTCGGCAGGCGCGCGAGGTGCGCGCGCGAGCTCTTGTACGAGCAGTGCTCGCTCCACATCACGCTCATGACGCCGAGCTCGGTGTACGTCGGCTCGCGACCGAGCTCCGCGACGACGCGGCGCCACTCGTCGTCCGAGAGCTTGTGCCGCTTCACGAGCGCGGGCGTGATCGACGGGTCGTTCGGGAACGGCGCGGGGCTCGTCACGCGCTGGCCGTAGCCCATGCGACGCGGGGCGCAAACTCGCGGCTTCTTCGCGCCGGCGTTGACTTACTCGACGCGCGCGCGGAACCTCGAGCCGTGAGCCGCGAACGACGCATCGGTGGGCTCGGGGCGGCGCTCGGGCTCGCCGCCGCGGCCGCGCTCGCGGCGGACGTCGCGGCGTGCTCGCGCGACCACGGCATCCTGGCGGGGACGGGCGCCGCGTCGACGACCGCGGCGGCGAGCGGCGCGGGCGGCGCGCCGACGGGAGGAGGGCCGCCGGTGAGCGTCTCGTCGAGCGGCGGCGGCGGCGCGGCGACGGTCGGCACCGGCGCGGGCGCGGGCCCGGCCGGCCCCGCGAGGCTCACGCTGCTCGACGCGATCGCCGACTCGGACGCGATCCGCGTGTGCTTCCTCCCGTGGCCCGACGGCGACGACACCGCGATGCCGTGGCCCGCTGCCGGCCTCGCGTTCGGCGCGGCGACCGTCGTCGACCTCGACGGCTCCGTCGTGCCCGCGTCGACCGACGTGCAGCTCGTGGTCATCGGCGGCGACCTGTCGCTCTCGGCGGGG
>DASYCF010001249.1:0-2299 GCA_036500365.1 Byssovorax sp. | reverse complement strand
ACGGGAGCGCTCGGCGCAGGCGCGGCGGCGGTGGCGCGCGCGGTCACGTCCGCCGCGAGCTTGTCGCGCGCGTTGCCGTTGCCGGACACGACGAAGATCGCGCCGACGATGGCGACGGCGGCGACGGCGCCCGCGATCCACACGATGCGCGCCGACGACTTCGGCTGCGTCTTCGGCGTCGCAGGCACGATCTGCGCAGGGTGCTTGAAGTAGTCGGCGGGGACGTTGAAGCCGCCGCTCCGCGCCATCATCTCGGCGACGGCGTGCGGCACGCCGCCCGTCTTCACGCGCTGGAGGTCGGCGGCGAGCTCCTCCATCGACGCGTACCGCGCCTCGGGCTTCTTCGACAGGCACTTGAGGACGACGGCCTCGAACGAAGGCGGGCAGTCCGGCGCGGGCACGAGCGCGCGGATGGGGACCGGCGCCTTGTACATGTGCTGCGTGAGGATCCCCATGAAGTTGTCGGCGTTGAAGGGCAGCTGCCCCGCCATGAGCTCGTAGAGGATGATGCCGAGCGCGTAGATGTCGGCGCGGTGATCGACGGGCGCGCCGGCCGCCTGCTCGGGCGACATGTAATGCGGCGTACCGAACACGGCGCCGGCCTTCGTGAGCTTCGTGTTGCTCGAGCCCTGCACCTTGGCGATGCCGAAGTCGAGGATCTTCACGAAGTCGGGATCGCCGCCGCGCGGGATGAGGAAGATGTTGTCGGGCTTGAGGTCGCGGTGGACGATGCCGCGCTGGTGCGCCGCGGCGAGGCCGTCGGCGATCTGCATGCCGATGTGACAGAGTCGGTCGACGCTGAGCGTCTGGCCGCCGTCGCAGAACTCCGCGAGGCTCTTGCCCTCGAGGTGCTCCATCACGAAGTACGTGGAGCCGTCGGGCAGATCGCCGAAGTCGGAGATGTCGACGATGTGCGGGTTGCCGATGCTCGACGCGCTCTTCGCCTCTTGCAGGAAGCGGTCGAGGATCTCGCGGTCCTTGGCGAGGTCGGCGCGGAGCACCTTCACCGCGACCTTTTTGTCGATGACCTTGTGCCGCGCGAGGTAGACGAAGCCCATCCCGCCTTCGCCGAGGAGCTGCTCGATCTTGTAGCGGTGGTCGAACGTCGTCCCGATGTACGGGTCCTTCGCGTCCGGCGGGAGGTTCTCGCGGTCGCCGATGTCCGACGGCGGCGGCACGTCGAGCGACGCGTCCGGGTCGCGGTGGCGCTGCATCGCGTGGGCGAGGCGCTGCGCGGTCGCGTGGAGCTCCGGATCGCTGAGCGGCGGCACGGGGATGCTGCTCGGCTGCGCGCCCGACGGGCTCGACATGGCGACGCCCGACGTGCTCGACGGCGGACCCGCCGGCCGAGGAGGCCCTCCCGCGAGGCGCGGGTCTTTGCCGGAAGGATTCATCCGAAGGTCTGCCCGATGCGCGCAGCGTAGCAGGGGCGGCCGCGAAGGGAAGCAAGCGCGATTCCACCTCGGCGACGCGGAACATGTCGCGCGCGAGCGCGGTTTGGCGTCGTGGTCTTCGCGGCCGCCCGCGACGCCCCTGCGGTTCTCCGCGTCGCGAAACCCTGCTACGAGGCGCCTGCCGATGGGATACCCGCTCGAACTCGCGCTTCGCTACATGGGCTCGAAGAAGCGGGCGTTCATCTCGCTCGGGACGGCGTTCGCGATCCTCGGCGTCGCGCTCGGCGTCGCCGCGCTGGCGACCGTCATGAGCGTCACGGGCGGCTTCCAGAAGCAGTTCCGCGACAAGGTGCTCGGCGTCAACGCGCACGTGCTCGTGCTGAAATACTCGACGGATTTCCGCGAGTATCGCTCGATCATGGACCAGGTCTCGAAGGTCCCGGGCGTCATCGGCACGGCGCCGTTCAGCATCAACCCGATGATGCTCACGCACGGCGACGCGACGGCGACGGGCGTCCTCTTGAAAGGCGTCGATCCCGCGGCGAGCCTCGGCGTCGACGCGAAGCCGGGCGTCGTGCCCGTGCTCGATTTGCCGAAGCACATCATCGACGGCGATCTCCACGGCCTGCGCCTGCCCGACGCGAAGCCCCCGGAGCGTCGCTATTCGCCGCCTCCGCCGCCTTCGCCGTTCGACTCGATCGATCCGACGGGCGCGCTCGACGGCGGCGCGCCCGACTGGGAGCGCGACGACGCGGGGCGACCGGTCGAGCTGCTCAAGAAGATCGCCGCGGCGGAGCTCCCGACGGGCGAAAAAGGTGCGGACTCGGAAAAAGATGCAGACCCGACGGGGGCGCAGCTCGACGCGGACGGCCGAAACGTCGAGCCCGAGGGCGGCTACAAGAGCA
>DASYCF010001248.1:0-4289 GCA_036500365.1 Byssovorax sp. | reverse complement strand
CACATGCGGCTGCTCGGAGGGCTTCGACGACGCAGCGGTGACGCCCGACGGCGCGTGGCTCGTCGCGTCGTGGGGACGCTGGTCGCTCGCGTCGGGCGCGTTCGAGCCCGCGCGCTTTCGAGGCCCTTTTCCACCCGCGGTCAGCGAAGACGGCCGCCTCCGCGCGAGCTTCGCGCCGAACCCACGCGCGCGTCATGGCGCCGACGAAGGCTCGCGGCTCATCGTCGTCGACGACCTCACGCACGGCACCTCGCGGACGATCCCGACGCTTTTCTATCCGCTCGGCGGCCACCTCCGCTTCGCCTCGACGCCGCCCCGGCTGTGCTTCGACGAGGTCGGGAGCGTCGTGTTCTCGACCCCCGACCTGCGACGCATCGGCCACACCTATGGCGAGCCAGAGGGTCCCGACGACGCGCCCTTCCCCGACGCGTCGCCGTTCGTGCGCTGCGTCGACGAGCTCCCCGTCGGGCCCTTGCGTGGCGCGCCCGCGCTCGCAGACGTCGAGCCGAAGGTGTGCAGCGTCGGCGATTTCCTCCTGCCGATCGACGCGTGCGGCTCGGTCGATTGACGGCGGAGCTCACGATCTCGACGAGTGAGGTCAGTGGTACGCGGCCGTCAGGAGGAGCGCGCCGTTGAAGAGGAGCTGCTGCTCGTGCAAGTCGTCGCCGACGACGTCGGCGTTCGCTGGCGAGGTCGCGCCGCTGAAGGTCGCCTCGCCGAACTGCGCGCGCGCCAGCAGGCCGACGTCGAACCCGCGGCCTACCCACAGCGTGTAGCCGACGCCGAGCGCGCCGCCGAACCCGAGCAGGCCGCGCGTCGTCGCGCTCGTCGAGCCGGCCGGCGCCGCGGCCTCGATCGCGTCGGCGAGGCCGAGCATCGCGATCGTGTGGAAGCCGCCGCGCGGCCGCGGGTACCAGTCGACGAACGGGCCCGTGATGCCGAACGTGAACGTCGACAGCGTGCCCGAGAGCGCGCCGTCGATCTTCGAAGACGCGCTCGGCGAGAGGTTCCCGAAGTGGCCGCCGCCGACGATGAGCCCCGGCAGCGGCGCGCCGCCGAGCAAGAGGTGAAACGGCACCGTGAAGCTCGAGAGCCGCCCGTTCGCGTCCGTGGTCGGCGCCGATCCGCCGACGCGCAGCGTCCCGGCGGTCGCCGACGTGTGCACGGACGCGCCCGCGAACCCGGCCCCGAGCCCGACGCTCGCGTAGAAGCCGGCGTGCGTGTGGGCGCGATCCGCGTCGTCGGCGAAGGCATGCGGCGCGAGGGCGAGCGTCGTCGCTCCGCACAGAGCCGCGGCTACGTGGCGGGCCGTCGCGCTCACGAGGCGGTCTCCGCCGCGCGCCTGGCCAGGATGGGCATGATGTACGGGAAGCCCACCGTGACCGCGTCGAGCGCGGGATCGATCTGCGCCGCGAGCCAGAAGGCAATGACGCACGCGCGCTCGACGTAGAACCAGTCCTCGGGGTACTCGAACGAGCGCATCAGCTCCTGGAGCTCGCCGCGCTCGACCTCGGGGTCGGCGAGCTTCTCGAGCTGGTCGGGGCGCGCGCGCATGAGCGCGGCGGGGGAGCGGTCCTGGATCTTGAGGAGCTTCGAGAAGTAGCTCTTCACCGTGCGCTCGAGGAGCTCGTCGTTGCCGCCCTCGGCGACGAAGCCCATGCCGCGGAAGCCCTTGAGGACGAGCGCGTCGTCCTGGCCGAAGATGCCGCGCAGGATGTCGACCATGCCGTCGATGAGCTCGTCGCGCGCGTCGCAGATGGCGCCGAAGTCGAGGATGACGATAGAGAATTTTCCGCCCTCGCGCGGGGCGACGAGGAAGTTCCCGGGGTGCGGATCGGCGTGGAAGAACTTGTCGAGGAACAGGCTCTTGAAGAACGCCTGCGTGAGGCGCACGGCGACCTGCTTCGGATCGACGCCGGCCTTCTCGAGCAGGTCGAGGCGCGTGATCTTCACGCCCTCCATGAACGTCATCGTGAGCACGTCCTTCGTCGACAGCTCGGCGACGGGCTGCGGGAACGTGATGCCCTCCTCGTCCTTGAAGTTGTCGGCCATGCGGATCATGCACGCGGCCTCGTGCTCGTAGTCGGTCTCGCGGCGCAAGAGGTCGACGAGCGACTCGTGCACGCGCTCGATCTTCGCGACGGGCACGAACCACTTGTAGACCTTGATCGCGAGGCCGACGACGCGCATGTCGACGGCGACGAGCGCGCGGATGTTCGGGTAGAGGAACTTCACCGCGACCTTGCGACCGTCGGCGAGCCGCGCGACGTGCACCTGGCCGAGCGACGCGGCGGCGATGGGCTCGCGCTCGATGTCGGCGAAGAGCTCGCTCGGCCGCTTGCCGAAGCTCTGGTCGAGCGCGTGCTCGAGCTCCGAGAACGGGCGCGGGGGCACCTGATCCTGGAGCTGCTCGAGCTCCTTCGCGTACACGCGCGGCAGGAAGCCGCCCATGATCGAGAGCACCTGACCGAGCTTGATGAACACGCCGCGGAGCCGAAGCATCGAGCGCAGCAGGCGCCGCGCGTTCTTCGCGTCGACGCGCTTGCGCCGGGCCTTGAGCCACGCCGGCGTGTCTCGCCAGCGGTAGCCGCTCGGGTCCTGCATGCGCTTGCCGAACACGCGCGCCAGCCCGAGCTGCGCCATGTAGCTCGCGAAGATGACGCCGAACGCCCAGAGCGATCGGAGGAGGCGGATCAGCAGCATGCGTCGACGCGACCGGGCGAAGCGGCCGCGCGCCGAATGGTAAGGGAGGACCACAAAACGCGCGAGCCCCGCAGCCGGTGAGGCGCGAGGCTCGCGAATCGGAACGCCCGCCTGCTTGACGGCGCCCGAAGTGAACTCGGGACGACGATCCGAGGCGGAGTGATCTGGCGTCAGACGGGTGCGACAGCGAGCAGCGGAGCGCAGCCGTACTCTGGTACGGCGAGCACCGCAGCGGAGCTGCCGCGCCCGTATGGCGCCGGAGCGCCCGCCTCTCAGCCGAGCGCGTCCTTGATCGCCTTGATCGGGCGCGCGCGCACGGACTTGCTCGCCGGCTTCGCGGCGAACGTCTGCGGCTGCTTCGTGAACGGGTTGATGCCCTGACGCGCCTTCGTCGCCGGCTTCTTCACGACGCGGAATTTCGCGAACCCGGGGACGGTGAAGATTCCCGACTTCTTGAGCTCCTTGTGCGCGATGTCGGCGAGCGATTCGAGGACGGTCTTCACTTGCTTGCGTGAGACGTCCCCGGTCTCCTCGACGACGGCGTTGATGAGCGCGCTCTTGCTCAGCGCACCGGACTTCTTCGCTCCCTCGGTCTTCTTTCCAGCCATTTTTGTCCCTCCAACCTGCCTGCTTCGCGCCACAGAACCACAACGCGCGCGACAGATCCAGAGCGTTTCGTCATCTCGACGTTCGAAAAAAAGCCGATTTCGGCCGTGGTACGCTCGCCGCGTGCGACACCCCGCGCGAGCTCACGCGTCTCTACGGCGTCAAACCGTCCGGATTTCGGCCGTGATTTCGCTGTTTTTCGCGACGGCGCTCGCCCCGCACGACGCGGCGGCGGCGACGGCGAAGGAGCGCGCGGCGGCCAAGGCCCTCGTCACGAAGGCCGCCAGCCTCGAGAAGGCGAAGCGGTGGAGCGACGCGGCCGACGCGCTGCGGGAGGCCGAGCGGCTCGATCCGTCGCCCGACAAGGAGCTCGAGCTCGGGCGCGCGCTCGCCGGCGCCGGCAAGCTCGTCGAGGCGCTGCGCACGCTGCGCCCGCTCGCGTTCTCGACCGGCGCGGCCGCGCGCAAGCAGCGCCCCGCCGCCAAGAAGCAGGTCGCCGAGATCGAGGCGCGCGTCGGCCACGTGCGCGTCGCGACCGTGCCGCCCGACGCGTCGGTCACGAGCGACGACGCCTCCGTGAGCGACGAGGTCGAGCTCGACCCGGGCGCGCATGTCGTGCGCGTCGAAGCGGCTGGGTTCGCGCCCTCGCGCCGCGAGATCCGCGTCGTCGCCGGAGAGCGCGACGCGCTGCGCGTGGAGCTCGAGCGCGAAGCCAACGCCGCCGCCGTCGTCGCCGCGCCCGCTGAGCCAACCTCCGGGCCGACGCGCTGGCCGATCTACGCGTCGTTCGCCGTCGGCGCCGTGGGCCTCGGCGTCGGCGCAGTGTTCGGCGCGCTCGCGATCGCGGAGACGTCGAGCGCGAAGGGCTCGTGCGTGAACGACACGTGCCGCGCCTCGGTCGGCGACGAGATCGCGACCGCGCAACGCAACGGCAACGTCTCGACCGCCGCGTTCGTCGTCGGCGGCGCGTTCGTCGCGAC
>DASYCF010001247.1:0-7399 GCA_036500365.1 Byssovorax sp. | reverse complement strand
GATCCACTGGAGATGGCTGCGACGTCGCGCCGCTTCGGGCCGGGCCTTGGCTTGTCTTCGACGATGGGCCGCCGATGGGTCGTTCGCGGCGCGCGCGAGGTTCCTCGGCACGCGATGTCGCGCGGTGTTTTTTTCGGAGCTCTGATGCTCTACGGCGTTACACAGAGGTCCGGATGAATCCGCCCACTGCTCCTGCTGCGGTTGCGATCAAGCTCGATCCGGTCTCCCTCGTCCTGCACGCGTCGGGGCCGGTGTTCTTCGTCGTGTGGGCGCTCGTCGCCGCGGCGGCGCTCGTGTGGATCATCACGGTGCTCAAGGTGGCGCAGCTCGCCCGGATGAGCAGCACCGAGCGCGCGTTCGAGGTCGACGCGTCGCAGGCCTATCAGGCCGAGCACCTCTTCGCCGTCGCGCGGCAGTACCCGGACGCGCCGGGCGCGCGCGTCGTGCTCGAGCTCGGGCGCAGGCCCGGCAACGCGAAGCTCCTCGAGGCCGTCGCGAAGCGCGCGATGGTCGCCGAGTCGCAGCGCGCCAGCTCGCTCATGTCGACGCTGTCGTCGATCGCTTCGGCGGGGCCGTTCGTCGGCCTCTTCGGCACGGTCTACGGCATCATGGACGCGTTCCTCCGCATCGGTCAGGAGAAGAGCGCGTCGCTGCCGGTCGTCGCGCCCGCCATCGGCGAGGCGCTCATCGCGACCGCGATCGGGCTCTTCGCCGCCATCCCCGCCGTCATCGCGTTCAACGCGCTCAACAAGCGGGTCGACGACCTGCTGAGCGAGCTCGAGGCCGCGAGCGAGGGCTGGGTCGCCATCGTCGCCGCCGACGCGTCTCCCGTCCAACGCTCCCAGCGGCCGCCGCCCCGCGACCGCGAGGGTCGCTGAGCCATGGCAGGCGCAACCGGCGGCGGGGGCGGGCGCAGGGGCAAGCGGCGCGGCGGCTTCACCGACATCAACGTGACGCCGCTCGTCGACGTCATGCTCGTGCTGCTCGTCGTGTTCATGGTGACGGCGCCGCTCATCACGGGCGCGCTCCGGGTCGAGCTGCCGAACGTCGAGGCGAAGGAGGCCGCGTCGAAGGACACGAAGCTCGTCGTCACGGTCACGAAGGAGGAGAAGATCCTCTTCGGCGAGGACGACGCCACCGCGAACATCGAGGAGGTCCTGCTCACGAACCCGCGCGTTCAAAAGGAGAAGGAGCTCTACATCCGCGCCGACAAGGAGGCGCGGTACGGCGCCGTCGCGCGCGTCGTCGCCGCGGCGCGGGCCGCCGGCGTCGAGGGCCTGAACCTGCTCGTCCAGCCCGAGATCGAGGGCGAGCCCGGCGCGAAGACGCCCGCGAAGGCACGCTGAGCGCGGGCGATGAGCGCGGCGTCGTTCACCGATGACTTTCGGCCAGGCGAGTTCGTGCTCGCGGTCACCGTCGCCGTCGTGGTGCTCGTGGGCGGCGCGGTCGCCATCCACGCGTCGGCGCTCGACGCGCACGCCCTCGCGCCCGAGATCGACATGGGCACCTCGACGCCCGTGCGCGTCATCCCCGTGCTCGATCTCGACGCGCCGCTGCTCAAGCTCGGGGGCAAGCGCGACAAAATGAAGCTGCCCGACCGCTGGGTCCGCCAGAAGGTCACGCAGCGCGTGGAGGAGCGCGCCGTCGTCACGCCGAAGGCCGGCAAGACCGAGAAGGACATGCCCGAGAAGGACGTGAAGGTCCTCGACGCGGGCGCGCCCGTCCCCGAGCCCGACGCCGGCCTCGCGAAGCAGGTCGACACGCCGGTGACCGAGCCGACCGACGCGGGGCCGCAGGTCGCGAACGTCGACACCGAGGGCAAGGCCGACGGCGTGAAGGAGGGCACCGAGACCGACCCGCTCAAGGCGCGCGCCGTCGATCTCTACCGCGCGCGGCTCGCCGGCTGGCTCTCGAGCAAGTTCGCCGTGCACGGATCAGGGCTCCCGCCCGACGAGCTGAAGAAGTACAAGGTCAGCGCGTCGGTGCAGGTCTCGGCCGATCGCACCGTGGAGAGCTACACGATGTCGCCGAGCGGAAATGGCGCGTTCGACGCCGCGGCCAAGGCCACGCTCGAGCGCGTGAAGGGCGCCGCGCTGCCGCCGCCGCCCGAGAACTACCCGGACGTCGTGCAGAAATCGATCTCGGTCACGTTCGTCTGCAGGGAGAAGGTATGCGATTGACCCACTGGCGGAGCCTCGCGCGGGCGTCGTCGCTCGCGGCGTTCGCGCTCGTCGGCGCGGCGCTGTCGACGTCGGCGCTCGCCGATCCGCCCGCCGCAGGCGACAAGCCGCCGAACCCGGACGACCTCCTCGGCAACATCGTCGTCGTCGCCGGCGCGGGGCGGCCGCTGCCGAAGGTCGGGGTCGTCCCGTCTCTCGCGAGCGACACCGAGGACGTCACGCTCCGCAGCGTCGTCGCGAACGACCTCGACCTCTGCGGCGAGTTCGAGGTGCTGCCCGACGCGCAGGCGCCGCAGGGCCTCTACCTCGACGACTCGCCGATCGACGCAGCCGCTTGGGTCGCGAAGGGCGTCGAGTTCGTCGTGCGCGTTCGCGGCAAGCACCTGAACGACAAGCAGGCCACGCTGCACGGCCAGGCGTACTTCGTGCGCAAGGGCGCCGACGCCGTGTTCGACAAGAAGTTCATCGTGCCGGTCGACGCCGTGCGTGAGGAGTCGCACCGCCTCGCCGACCTGCTCATCGGCGCGTTCACCGGGCAAAACGGCGGCTTCGCGAGCCACATGGCGTTCGCGTCGGGCGTCGGCGGGCTGCGGCGCATCTACACGATCGACGCCGACGGCCACGACGCGAAGGCCGTGTCTGCTCCGGGGCAGACGGCGATCGGCCCCGCGTTCGGCAAGGCGAGCGAGCTCTACTACGCCGCGTCCGTCGGCGAGGATCTCTATCGGCTCATCGGTCCAGCCGGCGCGAACGTGCCGACGAACGTGCACGGCAGCATCTACGGGCTCGCGTTCTCCAAGGACAAGTCGCAGGTCGCCATGTCGATCGGCGTCGGCGACGGCATCCACGTCTATGCCGGCGCGGACTTCATGCACCTCACGCAGGCGTCGCCGATCGGCATGGCGCTGCACCCGACGTTCACGCCGTCGGGGAAGGTCGCGTTCGTCGGCGAGGGCAAGTTCGGTCAGCGCGTCTACGCCGACGGCAAGGCCATCTCGCCCGACGGCCTCTATGCGTCGTCGCCGACGTTCTGCAACAACCCCGACGGCGTGCGCGCAGTCTTCGCGGTCGGCGTCGGCAAGAACACGGACCTCGTGTCGACCGGGGAGTCGGGCGGCGGCCTCGCGCGGCTCACGCAGAACCAGGGCCGCAACGGCTACCCCGCGTGCAGCCCCGACGGGCGGCTCGTCGCGTTCTTCTCCACCCGCACGAGCGGGCAGGGCGCGGGCCTCTACGTGATGCGCGTCGACGGCGGTCGACCGAAGCGCATCTCGAACCTCGTGGGCGACTCGCTGCGCTGGGATCACCTCCCGCCTGGCCACGGCGTCGAGACGAAGAACTGAGGTCTTCGCCTCGGGCGTCGCGGCGAGTCTCTGACCTCGAATGGGTCCGACGGCGGGGGCCTCGGGCGACGCGAGCGGCGCGCCCCGTCGATGTGAAGAACTGCGTGTGCGGGCGGCGCGCCGCACGTACGATTCGACGATGAAGCGCGCGCGCGCCGCAGGTTGGCTCGTCGCGCTCGTCGTCGCCGCGGCGGGCGCGTGCGGCGATCAGGTGATCGAGCACCATCCGATCCGCGAGTCGTCGACCGCGTCGACGGCGAGCCTCTCGAGCGCGTCGGGCGGCGGCGGCGCCGGCGTGACGAGCGTGTCGGTGGGGCACTCGGGCTCGACGACGACGACGCACGGCGCCGGCGGCCAGGCGACGAGCGTCGGCGCGGGCGGCGCGGGCGGCGAGGGCGGCGGCTTCGGCTGCCTCGCGGGCGGCGAGTTCTTCATCATGACGGTCGCCGCGTTCGACGGCTCGATCCTCGGCTGCGGCACGCCCACGCCGACGAGCGGCGACACGATCGTCGAGGGCAAGGTCATCGACACCGGCCCCGGCTTCTTCACCGTCGACAGCTGCGACGGCGCGTGCTCGCCCGAGGTGACGACCGTCACGTACGGCGCGCCCGGGCTCGCCCCGACGATCCCGATCGACGACCTCGTGCGCGTCGTCGCCCATGTCGACGCCGGGTGGCAGTGCTCGCAGCAGCTCCTCGTCTATGACCTGCCGACGTGGGGCGACCTCACGAACCCGCTCGGCGCCGACGGCACGCTGCGGCTCGCGGCGGCCGAGGGCACGTCGGACGTGTCGCCCGAGGCGCCCTTCACGACGCAGATCCAGGCGCTCGGCTGCACCGCCGGCAACGTGTTCCCCTTCAAGCTGTTCTTCCAGCTGAACGACTCGTTCGACGCGATCTTCGTCGACCAGGAGCAGACGGCGACGTGGGATGTCGACGTGTCGCCCGCGGGGACGACGTGGGACGTGCACGACCTCCGCTCGTACCGCACGACGAACTCGAACGACGACTCGAACTGGGGCTACTGGGTCGCGCAGACGCCGCCCGTGCCGCCGCCGTGAGGGGCGGGTCGGCCGCGGAAGCGCGGCGGCCGCGGCGGCGTTAGACTCGCGCACCCCGTGAACGCAGCGTGGAAATCAGCCCTCGCGGCGGCGCTCGTCGTCGCGCTCGCGCCGTCGCCGGCGCGCGCCGACCCGCCGAGCTCGTCGTCGTCCGTGTCGTCGAGCGCGCCGCTGCCCGAGCTCCCGCGCCTCCAGCCCATCGCGACGCCGGAGCCCGACGCCGCGTCGCTCAAGGAGCTCGACCGCATCCTCGCGCAGATCACGTCGGACGACGCGTCGGCGCAGCGCAGCGCGAAGGCCGCCATCGCCGAGGCGGGTCCCGCGCTCGTGCCCGCGATCCGCGTGCGCGTGCAGGAGATCCGCGGCGCGCTCGACCGCGACGCCGCGCCGCGCCTCCTCGAGGCCGCGCGCAAGGCCGGGCGAAAGAGCCTCAAGAAGGAGAAGCGCGGGCACCACAAGGAGCACGACAAGGACAAGGACGACAAGGCCGAGAAATCCGAGCGGGCGTCGAAGAGGGCCGACAAGGACGACGACGACGACGGCGACTGGCTCGACTTCGTCCTCGTCGAGCCGCACGCCAAGGACGCCGAGACGTGGAGGCAGCTCGTCACGCTCCTCGCGTCGGAGCGCATGCTCACCGCCATCGGCACCACGCCGGCGGTGCGCGAGCTCATCCAGCTGCACGCGTACTTCGGGGAGATGCTCCGCGTCGACCTCCAGCGCCAGGTCGCGAAGCTCAAGGACAAGGCCGTCCCCGCGCTGCTCGAGGCGCGCCAGCACGACGCGAAGATCATCCAGCGCTGGGCCGCCAAGGAGCTCGACGCGCTCGGCCGCGCGATCCCGGGCGAGACCGTCGCGTCGAACGACACCCAGATCCTCGCCGACGTGCTGCGCGCGTACGGTCGCACGCGCGACGTCGACGCCGTGCGCGTGGTGCTCTCGTTCTGCAACAGCGAGCGGGCGCAGCTCCGCGACGCGTCGCGCGAGGCGATCGCCGCGATCGGCGAGCCGGGCCTCTGGCAGCTCCGCGATCAGTACCTCGGCCTCACGGGTCAAAAGCCTCCAAAGGACTGGGGCTGGGATCGCATCGCGCGCGAGCTCTTCGCCGTCTACGACCGCGCCCGCCTCGTCGAGGTCGAGAAGCTCATGGACGACGGCGTCGCCGCGGCGAAGGCGGGCAAGCTGCCTGAAGCGGTCGACGCGTTCGACAAGGTGCTCGCGCGCGCGCCGCTCTTCGACCGCCGCAAGGAGATGGTTCCGACCTACCTCGCCCGCGCAGGCGAGCTCGACGCCGACAAGCGCGCCGACGCGATCGCGATGCTGCGCAAGGCCCTCCGCCTCGACCCCAAGGGCCCGCTCTCGCGCAAGATCGAGAGCGCGATCGACGCCATGGAGGGCGCCGCGTCGATCGACGAGGGCAAGCCAGACCGCGCGCTGCTCGAGCGCGCCGTCGACCTCGACCCCGCGAACGACCGCGCGCGGCAGGCGCTCGCGTCCCTCGAGGAGCGCGCCGTCGCGCGCCCGAGCCGCTCCAAGCAATACGCCGCGGCGGCGGGGCTCGGCCTCCTCGCGCTCGTGGCGATGATCTTCCTCGTGCGATGGAAGCCGAAGCCCCCCGGTGGCCCGCGCGTGGACCCGGGGAAGGGGTCCGACGCGAGCTCGGAGGGCTCGATCGCGACGACGGCCGAAGCCGCGCCGCCCGACGAGTCAGCCGGCGAGCCGCATGACGCGGCCGCCGGGTAGCTCGTCCCGCCGCTTCAGCTCGCGGCGGCTGCCGCGGTCGGCTCGGCGGCGGTCGCGACGCCGGCGGACTCACCGGCGGACTTCTCGACCGGCTCCTTCGCGTCGATGAACTCGATGATGCACATCGGCGCGCCGTCGCCGCGACGCGGCCCGAGTTTGATGATGCGCGTGTAGCCGCCGGGGCGACCCTTGAAGCGCTTCGACAGGTCGATCAGCACCTTCTCGATGATGTCGATCTTCGTGCCGTCGCTCGTGACGCCCCAGCGCGGGAGGTACGACGAGAGCGTACGCGAGGCGTGCAGGCGCTTCGCGCGATCGGCCTCGGCGAGGCTCGCGTGCGGCGTCGAGCCCGTGTCACCGAGGCGCGTCGCCTTCGTGATCAGGCGCTCGGTGATCCGGCGGATCTCCTTCGCCTTCGCGTCCGTCGTCTCGACACGCTCGTGCGTGATCAAGTTGGCCGCGAGGTTCCTCAGCATGGCGCGGCGGCTCGAGGTGTCTCGCCCGAACTGCCTGCCCGATTTCCTGTGACGCATGGCGAATACTCCTCAAGCCTGCGCTTGCTGCGCCTTCCAGCGCTCGAGCAGCTGCGGCCAGTTGTCGATCTTCATCCCGAGCGAGAGCCCCATGTTCGCGAGGAACTCCTTGATCTCCTTCAGCGACTTCCGGCCGAAGTTCTTCGTCTTCAGCATGTCCTGCTCGGTGCGCTGGACGAGCTCGCCGATGAGGGTGATGTTCGCGTTCTGGAGGCAGTTCGCCGAGCGCACGCTGAGCTCGAGCTCCTCGACGCTGCGGAAGAGGTTCTCGTTGAGCGGCTCGTCGTCGCCGACGGCGGCGACGTAGCTCGTCTCCTCGCTCTCCTCGAAGTTCACCCAGATCGAGAGCTGCTCCTTCAGGATCTTGGCGGCGAAGGCGACGGCGTCGGCCGGCGTGACCGAGCCGTTGGTCCACACCTCGAGCGTGAGCTTGTCGTAGTCGGTGACCTGGCCGACGCGCGCGTTCTGCACCGCGTAGTTCACCTTGCGAATCGGCGAGAAGAGCGCGTCGATCGGGATGGTGCCGATCGGCATCGTCGC
>DASYCF010001246.1:0-5165 GCA_036500365.1 Byssovorax sp. | reverse complement strand
CGCGGCGACGAGGGCGTCCTTGTCGTCGAAATGCCGGTAGACCGCGGGCGCGGAGACGCCGACGCGCCGCGCGACCTCGCGCAGCGAGAGCGCCGCGAGCCCGCCCTCGAGGTACAGGCTCCGCGCGGCGAGGACGAGCTGCTCCTTCGTGTCCCCGTCGGCGACCATGTGAACAGTGTTAACATCGTCGGCGACGAGCGCAAGGGGGATTCGAACGAGGCGCCGCCGAGCGCCGGGCGCGTGAGGCTGGGACCGCCGAGTGGCGTGGCGCGCGGGTTCATCGAAATCGGGCGCATCGACCGCAGAAGTGTTAGACGACGGGCGCGATGGAGACCGGCGAAGACACGTCCCTGTTCGACCTCGTGCTCAAGGGTTCGCTGCGCGATCGGCGGGCGCTCACGCGCGTCCTCGTCGCGACGTACCGCGTCGAGCTCACGCAGGCGCTCCGCGCGATGGCGAGCCGCCGCGCGCAGAAGGCCGACCTCGATCGCGTCTTCTCGCTCGCCGCCCAGATCGTCGCCGTGAGCGACGACCCGAAGATGCGCGACGTGCGGTGCGACGCCGAGGCGCTCGAGCGCACGGCCGCGGCGGCGCACCTCGGCGGCGTGCGGCGCGACGGCGAGATCTACGCCGCGGGGTTGCGCGTGATCGAGCGCATCCTCGCCGCGTACCCCGACCGCGATCGGCCGCCCGTCCGGGCGATGAACTGACGCGCGGGCGCGGTCGCAACCCTGCTCGACGCGCGGATCGGGCCGCAGTTTGTTGCGGCCCCGCACGGGCCGGCCCATAGGTGACGGCGCGTGGCGAGCGAAGGACGCTTCCTGGCCCTCTCGGTGGGCCTGCACGCCGCGCTTTTGTGCGGCTTCGGCGCCGTCGCGCTCGCGCGCGCGCTCGCGACCGACGCGGAGCGCGTCACCCCTCCGCCGGTGCCCGCGTTCGACGTCGAGATCGACGAGACCCCGGAGCCGATGAAGCTGCCGGTCGTCGCGCCGGAGCCCCTGCCTCCGCCGCCCGAGCCGACCGACGACGCCCCGCCGCCCGAGGCCGTCGCGCGCGTCGCGCCCCGCGCCGTGAGCCCGAACGCGAACACGGGGCCGAGCGAGCCCTCGCCCGCGTCGACGGGTGACGCACGGCGTCCGCCCGCCGACGAGTACGACACCCTGCCCGACGATCGCGGCAGGGTGCTCACGGTGCCGGGGCTCAACGGCCCGCCCGTCTGGGCGATGCCGGGCGTGCTCCCGCCGGCGCAAGGGCCCGCGCCGGCGCCGACCGTCACGCCGCGCGCGCGCCAGGTCGACAGCGACATCGCCGGCAAGGTCGTGCGCGAGGCGATGCACGATCGGGACAAGAGCAAGGGCTTCGAGCTGCCGGCGGCGGGCAACGCCGCGAGCGCCGTGCAGGCGTCGCTCTACGGCAGCGATCTGCCGGCCGACTCACGCGGGACGATCGCCGTGCGCATCGGTCCGAACGGGCAGGTGCTCGACGCGCGCGTCGTCACGATGGTCGGCGGCGACGTGAGCCAGTGGGAGCGCGCCGCGGCCGCCGCCGTCGCGCGGCTCCGCGCGATGAAGCTCGAGCTGCCCGAGGCCTACAAGAACGGCGCGACCATCTACGTCGACGCCGTGTCCGTCGCGCAGCTCCCCGCCGGCGGCGGCAGCGGCTTCAACGGCCCCGGGTCCGACAGCGGGGCGGGCGCCAAGTTCGACATCAGCAACATCGGCGCCCACAAACGCCAGGTCGTGCGCACCACGACCCGCATCGTCGCTCGTTGACGACCTCCGCCAGAAACGAGCTCTCTGTCGATCGACGTGAAGTCTCGGCTCCGTCACGGACAATAGGTGTACTCGCCAGCGGCGCAGCGCCGCGGCGATGTCACACCGGGGGTCGGAGCACAGGGATGACGAATACGACCGATCGAAGGCGCTTTCTTCAGGTGATGGCGACGGGCACGGCGGCGACGGCGTGCGCCGCGCTCGGCGTGAGCTGCGGTGCGTCCGGCCCGAGCGGGCCGATCGCCGCGGGCAACGTGAGCTCGGTCGCGAACCCGTCGCTCACCGCCATCTCGGGCGAGGAGGTCGCGCTCGGCCGCGACGACGGCGGCCTCTACGCGATGACGCTCGTGTGCACGCACGCGTCGTGCGACATGGAGACCCAGGGCTCCGTGAGCGTCTCCGGCGTCACGTGCTCGTGCCACGGCAGCCGCTTCGACGCGAACGGCGACGTGCTCGTCGGCCCCGCCAACGCGCCCCTCGAGCACTTCGAGGTCACCGTCGACGCGAGCGGCGCCATCACGATCAACGCCGACAGCGTCGTCGACGCGTCGACGCGCACCCAGGTGACCACCGGCTGAAGCGGACGCCCCTCGGGCGGACCGGCTGCGCAGACATCGGGCTCGGGTACGGGCTCGGGCACGGGCTCGGGCTCGGGCTCGGGTACGGGCACGGGCTCGGGTACGGGTACGGGCTCGGGTACGGGCTCGGGCTCGGGTACGGGCTCGGGCTCGGGGTCGGGCTCGGGCTCGGGCTCGGGGTTCGAGCTGGTGCGCGAGCACGTGCACGACTTTGGCGGTGGCGGCGCTCGCTGGGCGGCCCTCAGGATCCGCGAGGGCTGGTGGGCCGCTCGGCTGAACGCTCCTCGCGAGGCGTTGTACTAGGCTGGGCTCGTGTCCCCCGCGCTGCTCGTGCCCATCATCGCGTTGCTGTCCGTCTTCGGCATGCCCGTCGCGATCGTCTACGTCCTCAAATACTTCCGCTTGAAGGAGCAGGAGCTCAGGCTCGAGGAGGCGATCGCGCGCGGGGAGCAGACGAAGCTCCTCGAGGCGCGCGTCGCGAAGCTCGAGTCGACGCTCGGCGCGCTCGATCGCGACGTGCGGCGCGCGCTCGCGGCCGGTGATCCGCCGGCGCAGGCGCTGCCCGCGCACGAGACGTCGCGAACGGGCTCTTGACGGGGCCTGTGCGGCGCGAATAATCACGGGACAGCGAGGCAGTGGAGTCTGCCAGGACCGTCGCTCTCACGAGCGACCAATGACTCCTACGAGCACCGAGGTGCGTCGTGGGGTCTCGCTCGAAGCTCCCCGCCGCACCGCAGCTCGCCCACGACGGGATCGCCGTCCCGGGCCACGACGCGGAGACGAGCATGCAAGACGCAGATACGACGCCGGACGACGCCGCCTCACGCGGGCTCGTGGCGCTGCGGCGCGCGCGCCTGTTCCTCGTCGCGATCGGCGCCGGCGCGATCGTCGGCGTGCTCGCGGGCATCGCGTCGGGCGTGTTCCTCGTCGCGCTCGAGCGCGCCACGCTGCTGCGCCTGCGCGATCCGCGCCTCGTGTACCTCCTGCCGATCGCCGGGCTCGTCATCGGCGCGCTGTACGAGCGCATCGGCAAGCCGGTGAAGGGTGGGTACGCGCTCATCCTCGACACGCTGCACGCGGGCGGCCCGCGGATCCCGCTGCGCATGGCGCCGCTCGTCCTCGTCGGCACCGTGCTCACGCACCTCTTCGGCGGCAGCGCCGGGCGCGAGGGGACGGCCGTGCAGATGGGCGCGAGCCTCGCCGACACGGTGGCGCACGCGCTCGGGCTCGACGCGCACGCGCGCCGGCAGCTCGTCACGGCGGGCATCGCCGGCGGCTTCGGCTCGGTCTTCGGCACGCCGGTGGCCGGCCTCGTGTTCGCGCTCGAGGTCACGCGCGTCGGCCGCGTCGACTACGGCGCGCTCCTGCCCGCGCTCGCCGCGGCGATCGTCGGCGACTACACGACGCGCGCGCTCGGCGTGCACCACACGGAGTATCCGCTCGTCGCGCCGCTCGGGCTCGCGCCGATCGTCGTCGGCAAATGGATCGTCTTCGGCGTCGCCGCGGGCCTCGTCGCGCTCGCGTTCGTCGAGGCGCTGCGAAACCTCAAGCGCGTGCTCGACGCGCGCATCGCGAGCGCGCCGCTCCGCATGTTCGCCGGCGGGATCGCGGTGATCGCCCTCTGGCAGCTCGTAGGGAACGGCGACTACCTCGGCCTCGGCGTCCCGTCGATCGTGCGCGCGTTCTCGGACGTGCACCAGCCGTGGGCCGCGTTCGCTTGGAAGGGCGCGTTCACGGTGGTCACGCTCGCCGCGGGCTACCTCGGCGGCGAGGTGACGCCGCTCTTCTTCGTCGGCGCCACGCTCGGCAACGCGCTCGGGCGCGCGCTCGGCCTTCCGCTCGACCTCGCCGCCGCGTGCGGGATGTCGGCCGTCTTCGGCGCCGCCGCGAACACGCCGCTCGCGCTCGCGATCATGGCCGTCGAGCTCGTCGGCGCGCACGCGCTGCCGCACGTGATCGTCGTCAACGTCGTCGCGTACGTCGTGTCGGGCCACCGCGGCATCTACAGCGCGCAGCGCGTCGCCCGCGCGAAGCTCGGCGCACGCACCCTCGCGGGCGACGTCGCCCTCCGCGACTGGCGGCACGCCCACGAGCGCGACGCGACGAGGCCAGTCGAGCCCGAGCCGCACGACCCCCCACCGTCGTAGCGACACCGTGAGAACCGAGGTCCTGGTCCGCAGTTCCCGCCGTTCGATGCAGCAAGCCGCGTCGTCGAGGCCACGTGGGGAGGCGTCACGTCCCACCGTCGGGTTCGGGCGTCACCTCTTGCGGGGCGTATCCGCCTTCGCCGTCGTTCACGCACCGCGGGTCGGGGCAGCGGTGCTCCGCGCAGCACCTCTCCGTCGTCGGGTCACAGCAGAAGAACTGCTCCCACTCATACGTGCCGCAGCACTGGCCTTGCGAGCAGACTTCGTCCCCAGGAGGCACCATCGAAGCGGGATACATCCTGAGACCAACCCCCCAATCGCAGGCCCACACCATGCCCGGAGCGGCACCAGCAAGGCCCGTGGTTGAGCTCACCGACGCTCCCCCGCCGCCAGACCCGTTGGTCGAGGTCGTCATCTCTCCCGCGCCTCCGCCGGCTGACCCACCGGAGCCGGCGGGGCCGCCATCGCCGCTCGTTACGGTCGTGGCGCAGGCGGCGATCACGACGGTGAGACCCAACAGGATGCGGCCGTTCACGGCGACCCCGGCTGGACGACGGCGCTATAAATGAGGACCGAAGGTCCGGTGTCGCAGTTGCCGCCGCTCGGCGGCGTGCGTTCATCCACCCAGGTCATGAGATAGGCTCCGTTCGGATAGGCGGCCGCCGTCG
>DASYCF010001245.1:0-2138 GCA_036500365.1 Byssovorax sp. | reverse complement strand
GCTCGGCGCGGATCGGCTCGCCGGTGAGGATGAACTCCATCGCCCGTCCGATGCCGACGAGCCGCGGCAGCCAGAACGTCCCTCCGCCGTCGGGCATGAGGCCGATCTTGACGAACTTCTCTTGGAAATAGGCGGTCGACGACACGACGCGCAGATCGCACGCGAGCGCGAGGTCGCAGCCGAAGCCGACGGCGGCCCCGTCGACGGCGGCGATGACGGGCTTCGGCGCGTCGACGATGGCGCGGATCATCGCGTGCACGTCGTCGATCGCCGACTCGATCTTGTCGAAGACGTTCTCCTCCATCATCGCGCTCTTGAGGTCGGCGCCGGCCGAGAACGCGCCGCCCGCGCCCGTGACGACGATCGCGCGCACGGCGGGGTCCTCGCCCGCGGCGCGCGCCGCGGCGGCGAACGCGCGCGTCAGCGCCGTGTTGAGCGAGTTCTTCGACGACGGCCGGTTCAGCGTGATGACGGCGACCGCACCCTCTCGCGTGGCGAGCAACACCTCTTCGGACATGCCGCGTGGTCTACACGCCCGCGCGAGCGGCGTCGACTCGCCGCCGCGCGCGATGGGCGCATCGAGACCCGTGCGAAATCGAACCTCGGAGGTACGCCGCGGAGGCGAGGCGGCGCGGCGGTCAGCGCTGCATCGGGGAGATCACGAGCTCGGAGCTCGCCTGCGCTGACAGGGGCAGCGCGAGGCGGAAGCCGACGCCCGTGGTGCGGAAGCGCACGGCCGCCGGGTAGCGCATGCCGCGCGCGCTGCCGGAGCTGCCCCAGTTGCCGCCGCGCCAGTAGACCTGACGCTCCTGCGCCGCCGCCTCGTGCTCGTGGTCGAGCGAGGGGAGCGCCCCGCCGTCGACCGCCGTCGCGGTCCAGTCGCCGACGCCGCCGCCGAGATCGCGCACGCCATACGGCGACTCGTCGAGCGGGAACGCGCCGACGGGCTCGAGCTGCGTCGCCTCGGGGCGCGACTCGCGGATCTTCGCGAACGAGGGGTCGAGCTCGCTGCCCATGGGGAACGCGCGCCCGTCCGCGCCGCGCATCGCCTTGTCCCACTCGGCGTCGGTCGGGAGGCGATACGGAAGGCCCGTCGCCGCGGCCTTCCAGCGCGCGAAGGCGCACGCGTCGAACCAGCAGACCTCGAACACGGGGATGTCGAGCTCGCGGCCCGGGGCGATGCGCTTCTTCGCCTCGCCTTCGACGGTGCGATCGGCGAGCCGCCACACGCCCTGCTCCTTCACGACGAGCGGCCGACCCTTGTTGCCGAAGCCGGGCGCGCGCCGCGAGAGCTCGTCCGGATCGGCCACGGTATCGAGGAACGCCGCGTAAGCGCCCATCGTCGTCGGCAACACCTCGATCGCGAAGTCGGGCAGCTCGAGCGGCGTGAGCGCGGTGCTCCGCGGAGGGATGCCCTGGTACGTGCCGCCGGGGACGATGACCATGTCGCGGGGCAGCTCGGGCAACGACTCGAGGCGGAGCCGGACCACGTGCCGCATCGCCCTTCGAATCACGAGCGGGTAGCGCACCGTTCGCCCGTCTGCGCGCGCGGTGACGCGGTACGAGCCCGTCGGCACGAGCGTCGCCGCGCCTCCGATCGAGAGCGCCTGGACGAGCTCGGGGACGAGCAGCGGACCGCGCGGCTCGTAGCGCTCGAGGACGATCTCGTCGGCCGCGGGCGTGACCTCGACCACGAGCTCGCCCGCGTCGGCCAGCTCGAGGCGGAGCGCGCCGTCGTCGTAGGCGCGCGCGACGTCGAGCTGCTGCGCCATCTTCTCGGCGTCGGCGTGCGCCTCGGCCGCGAGGAACTCGCGATAGTGGAGCGCCGCGAGCCCGGCGCGCGCGCCGCGGTGGTGCTCGACCCGCCGCAGCGCCGCCGCGTACGTGCCCTCGGCGCGCGCCAGCGTGCGCGCCGCCTCCGAGGCGATGCGCCGCGCCTCGTCGCGCAGATCCCACGCGGCGCGCTTCGCCTCGTGGCTCTCCCACGGGGGCATCGACGTGAGCAGGCGCTCGGCGTCCTCGCGCAGGCGCGCCGCGGTCTGATCGAGCGCCTCGTACGCCTCGCGCGTGCGGTCGCCCTCCGCGGCGAGCTGGTCGGCCTCGCGCTCGCGCTCGACGCGCTGCCGCTCTCCGTCGAG
>DASYCF010001244.1:0-5018 GCA_036500365.1 Byssovorax sp. | reverse complement strand
GTTCGCGACCGACCTCGTGCCAGACATCGCCGCGATGGGCCTGCTCGGCGGCACGCTCACCGGCTACGGCTGCGCGGGCATGAGCTCGGTCGAGTATGGCCTCGCGATTCAGGAGCTCGAGTACGGCGACAGCGGCCTCCGGAGCTTCGTCAGCGTGCAGGGCTCGCTCGCGATGTGGCCCATCTGGAAGTACGGCTCGGAGGAGCAGAAGCAGCGTTATCTGCCGAAGATGGCGAGCGCCGAGCTCATCGGCTGCTTCGGCCTCACCGAGCCCGACTCCGGCTCCGACCCCGGCTCGATGAAGACGCGCGCGAAGAAGGACGGCGGCGATTACGTGCTCAGCGGCACGAAGATGTGGATCACGAGCGCGCCCGTGTGCGACCTCGCCGTCGTGTGGGCCAAGGTCGACGACGGCGACGCGAGCTCGATCCGCGGCTTCGTCGTCGAGCGCGGGATGAAGGGCTTCGAGACGCCGACGATCCACGGCAAGATGAGCCTCCGCGCGAGCCCCACCGGCGAGCTCGTGCTGAACGAGGTGCGCGTCCCCGCGGCGAACCTCCTGCCGAACGTCGAAGGGCTGAAGGGCCCGCTCGGCTGCCTCACGCAGGCGCGCTTCGGCATCTCGTGGGGCGCGCTCGGCGCCGCGCGCGCCTGCTACGACGCCGCGCTCGCCTACGCGCGCACGCGCGTCCAGTTCGGCAACGCCATCGCGTCGCGCCAGCTCGTCCAGAAGCAGCTCGTCGAGATGGCCACCGAGATCGCGAAGGGCCAGATCATGGCGCTGCACTTCGGCCGCATGAAGGACGCGCGGGGCATCAGCCCGGTGCAGGTCTCGCTCTGCAAGAAGAACAACGTCGGCGTCGCGCTCGAGATCGCGCGGACGGCGCGCGGCATCCTCGGCGGCAACGGCATCCTGCTCGACTACCCGGTGATCCGCCACATGCTGAACCTCGAGAGCGTCTACACGTACGAGGGCACGAACGAGGTCCACACGCTCATCCTCGGCCAGGCCCTCACGGGCATGAGCGCGTTCTGATGCGCGTGACGCGCGCGCTCTCGCTCGCGGCCGTCGTCGCGGCGCTCGGCTGCGCCCCGGCCGAGCCCGCGGCCCCGCCGCCCGCGCCGGCGTCGAGCGCCGCGCCGTGCCCCAGCGTCGCGACGGCGGCCGACGCGCCGAAGCCGCCCGCCGATCCCGAGCTGCCGACCACGCTCGACGCGGCGTCGCTCGATCGCTACCTCGCCGCGATCGTCAAGACGCACGGGCTCGTCGGCCTGTCGGTCGCGGTCGTGCGGCACGGCGACGTCGTGCTCGCGAAGGGCTACGGCAAGGCCGATCTCGCGAGCGGCGCCGACGTCGACGCGGACACCGCGTTCGGCATCGGCTCAGTGACGAAGCAGTTCACGTGCGCGGCGGTGTTGCTCCTCGCCGACGACGGCAAGCTCGCCGTCACCGACAAGGTCGCGAAGTACGACCCGTCGCTCTCGCGCGCGAAGGACATCACGCTCCTCGACCTCATGAACCACGTGTCCGGATATCCGGACTACTACCCGCTCGATTTCGTCGACGCGCGCATGGCGACCGCGGTCTCGCCCGACGAGGTGATCGCGCGCTACGCGAAGGGCAAGCTCGACTTCGAGCCGGGGACGCGCTGGTCGTACAGCAACACGGGCTACTTCGTCGCGGGGCGCGTCGTCGAGAAGGTCGCGAAGGAGCCGCTCGGCGCGTTCCTCGCGCGGCGCGTGTTCGGGCCGCTCGGGATGAAGCACGCGTCGCTCGATCCGCCGGCGGGCGCGCCGGGGCTCGCGCGCGGTCACGTGAGCTTCGCGTTCGCGCCGCCGAGGCCCGCCCCGCTCGAGGCGAAGGGCTGGCTCTACGCGGCGGGCGGGATCATGGCGAGCGCGGCCGATCTCGCGAAGTGGGATCTCGCGCTCGCCGACGGCAAGCTGCTGTCGCCGAGGTCGCGCGCCGTCTTCACGAGCCCGCGCGTGCTCGCGGACGGCTCGTCGCGCGGCTACGCGTGCGGCGTCAACGTGTCGAGGCTGCGGAACGAGACGCTGCTCACGCACAGCGGCTCCATCAGCGGGTTCCACGCGTACAACACCGTCATCCCGCGCGTCCGGTCCGCCGTCGTCGTGCTTTCGAACAGCGAGGCGGCGTACGCGGCGACGCTGCACGATCAGCTCGTCGGCCTCGTGCAGCAGAGCGACGACGGCGGCGTCGTCGTGCCGGCGATCGCAGGCGCGTCCGCGGTCGACGTGACGCGCGCGCTCATCGCAGATCTCCGCGCCGGCCGCGTCGACCGCGCGGTGGTCGGCGCCGACTACGCCGCGTTCCTCGACGCGGGGCACCTCGCCGACGCGAAGGCGAGCCTCGCGCCGCTCGGTGAGCCGCTGAAGGTCGAGCTCGAGACGACGCGCGAGCGCGGCGGCATGGCCGTGTCGCGCCTCCGCGTCGTGTTCAAGTCGACGACGGCGAGCGCGCTCCTCTACCGCACGCCCGACGGCAAGGTGCAGGAGCTCCTCGTCCTGCCTCGCTGAGGCGCGTCAGCGCACGACGCCGTCGTCTTCGATGCCGGTGAACGCGCCGGGCGGCACGAGGCCGAGCCAGGGATCGCTCCCGGGCGTGCGGAAGATCTCGCGGCACACGCGCCGCGACCGGCGCTTCAGTCGGTGATCTTGAAGCTCGACGGGACGAACGCGCGCGCGGCGCCGTCCCACACGAAGAGGCGATGCTCGGCGATCTTGCGGCGGACGACGCTGGTGACGAGGAACGCGAGCGGCCACGCGGGGCCAGCGCCCATGATCGCGGGGCCACCCTCGAACGCAGGCGGCTCGCCCATGCTCATGACGCTCGCGTCGGTCGCGCTGAAGTAGGCGCCGGCGTCGACGTGCGAGTGATACAGCACCTTCACCGGCTTGCCGTTCGCGGCGCCGGCGCGCACCGCGTCGTCGAACTTCTTCTCGTTGAACGCGAAGAAGGTCTTGGGGCTGCGGAAATAGCGCTCGGGGTCGACCTGATTGAGCTTCTTCGCGAGGTTCGGCATCGCGACGTGCGCGTCGCAGACCGCGGGCGCGTCGGCGGGGCCGAGCAGGTAGCCGCACGCCTCTTCCTCGCGCGCGTAGGCGCCGAGCGCGTCTTCCTCGACGGCGGCGAGGGCCGCGCGCGAGATGACGAGCTCGCCGCGCGTCCACGCGGCGGGGTGGGGGTCGTGGGGCTCTCCGGGCGTCACCATACGTACCTCTTCTCCCATTTCATCGGCGCGAAGTAGCGATCTCCGCGGTCGGGGACGATGGCGACGATACACCCGCCGCCCTGCTCCTTGTGAAGGCGCTTCGCGATCTCGACGGAGGCGAAGACGGCCGCGCCCGCCGAGTGGCCGACGTACAGGCCCTCCTCGCGCGCCATGCGATCGGCCATGTCCCACCCGTCTTCGGTGCCGACGCGCATCGTCTCGTCGTAGCCGGAGTCGGCGTGGATGGGCGGCACGAGCGAGCTCGGCAGGTGCTTGAGGCCCTCGAGCCCGTGCAGCGGATCCTGCGGCTCGACGGCGACGGTGCGCACGGGCCGCGTGTGCTCGCGGAGCCGCCGCGACGTGCCCATGATCGTGCCGCTCGTGCCGATCCCCGCGACGAAGTGCGTGATGCGCTCGCCGACCTGGTCGAGGATCTCGGCCCCTGTGCCGTGGTAGTGCGCGAGCGGGTTGTCGGGGTTCGAGTACTGGTCCGGGTAGAACCACCTCTCGGGGTCCCTCGCGACGATCTCGCGCACGAGCTTGATCGCGCCGTCGGAGCCCTCCATCGGGTCGCTGAAGATGATCTCGGTCCCGAACGCGATCGCGATGTCCTTGCGTGCCTTGCTCACGTTCGAGGGCATGACGAGCGCGACCTTCACGCCGAGCGCGGCGCCGAAGAGCGAGTAGGCGACGCCGGTGTTGCCGCTCGTCGAGTCGATGAGGGTGCGGCGCTCGTCGAAGCGCCCGTCGGCGAGCGCGGTCGTCATCATGCGCGCCGCGGCGCGATCCTTCACGCTGCCGCCGGGGTTCGCGAACTCGAGCTTCGCGTAGACCTCGACGCTCGGCGCGTCGCTCGCGACGTGGGAGAGCCGCACGAGCGGCGTGTCGCCCACGGCGTCGACGGCGCTCGCCATGCGCCGCGATCGGACCAGCGAGCGCCTCACGTCGCCGGAGCCCCGCCGCGAGCGGCCGCCAGCGTGATCGCGAGCGCGGCGCGCGATCCGGCGAGCACGTCGCGCGCGGCGGCGTGCTTCACCACCGACGCCGGCGCGAGCGCGTCGACGTCGATCACGCCGGCTTCGACCCGCGCGAAGCCCGCGCCGCGCGCGTACGTCGCGGCGATCTCGTGCACGAGCCCGTCGCCGCCGACGCCCGCGATCGCCATGTCGATGCGCTGCTGCCCGATCTCGCCGATCTCGGCGACGAGCACCTGGCGGAGGTGCCGCGGGTCCGACACTAGCGAGCTCCACCCGCGATCGCCGGCACGATCGAGACCTGCTCGCCGCCCTTGATCGCGGTCTTCAGGCCGTCGAGGAACCGGATGTCCTCTTCGCCGACGTAGATGTTCACGAAGCGCCGCACGCCCTTGTCGTCGAGGAGGCGCTCGCGCATGCCGGGGTAGCTCTTGTCGAGGTGGTCGATGAGCTCGCCGACGGTGGCGCCCTCGGCCTTCACTTCGTCGTTGCCGCCGGTGAGCGTGCGGAGCGGGGTGGGGATGCGGACGGTCGCTTGGCTCATGATGAACTCCTGGGTCAGGTCTCCCGCGGCTGCGGGGCGAGGTCTCGGGCCTTGGCCGGGCGCATCGTAGCGATCGCGTCGCCGAACGCATCACACATCGGCGCGGCGTAGCGGCTCGCGTCGAGATCGCGGATGGTCGGCGCGTCGCCGCAGAGCGCGCAGCTCGCGCGTGGCCGCACGGGGACTGCGCGCAAGCGGTCGCGCGCGCCGTCGAACGTCGCGACGTGATCGAAGGCCGACGCGTCGCCCTCGAGGATGCGCAGGGCG
>DASYCF010001243.1:0-2260 GCA_036500365.1 Byssovorax sp. | reverse complement strand
GAAGGGCAAGCGCCGCGACCAGGACAAGCGCAAGGACCGGGAGAGCAAGCGCCGCGCGCGCCTCGCCGAGAGCGGTCGCAAGGCGAAGGCAGACACCGGCGTCGTGATCAAGATCACCGACTTCGGCATCGCGAAGATCCTCGACGCGCAGGGCGTCACGTCGACGGGGCAGGTCCTCGGCTCGCCCGCGCACATGGCCCCCGAGCAGATCGAGGGCGGCGACGTCGACGCGCGCACCGACGTCTTCGCCCTCGGCGTGCTGCTCTACGAGTGTCTCGTGGGGCACCTGCCGTTCGAGGGGAAGAACCCCGCGCAGGTGCTCCGCAAGGTGCTCGACGGCATCTACCCCGCGGCGGACCGCGAGCGCGCGACCGTGGGCGGGCGCTGGTCGCGCGTGGTCGCCGGCACGCTCGAGCGCGACGCGGCCGCCCGCACGCCGACGCCGCACGCCCTCGCCGAGCAGATCGAGGCGGAGCTCGCGGCGGTCGGCTTCGGCGCGCCGCACGCGGAGATCGAGGCCTATTTCGCCGATCCGGCAGGCTACGCGAGCGCGCTCGTCGAGCGCCTCGTGCCGAAGCTCATCGCCCGCGGCGAGGCGGCGCGGCGCGCGGGCGACATCCCGGGCGCGGCCGCGGACTTCAACCGGGCGCTCGCCCTCAAGCCGAACGATCTCGCGCTCTTGAAGCGCGCGTCCGGCCTCGCGACGTCGACGAGCCGGCGCGTCCTCCTCAAGCGCGCGGCGGCGGTGCTCGCGTTCACGGTCGCCGCGGGGAGCGCCGCGTTCGGGATCGCGCGCGTGTTCAAGAGCGGCCCCGCCCCGCGGCCGGTCGCGAGCGCGGCCGACACCGGCGCCGCGACCGACACGCAGCCCGTCGCCGACGACGCGATCGACGATCCGCTGATCGAGCCTCCCGATCCGCGCCCGCGGACGGACGCGAGCGGCGCCGCGACGGCGCCCGCGCCGCACGGGTCCGGTCACCCGCGCGCACACGTCAGGGTCAGCGCCCCGCCAGCCTCGGCCGCCGCCGTGGCCGACGCGTCCGCGAAGAACGTGACGTTCAACGTGTACCCGCCGGGTGCGCACTTCTTCCTCGACGGGCGCGAGGCGTCGTGGGGCGGCGCGACGTTCCCGCTCAAGCCCGGCCCGCACGTCGTCAAGATCACGGTCGAGGGGCCGTGCTGCGTCTCGCCCCACGAGCAGACGATCCAGGTCGACGCCGCGCGCGACGCGCAGCAGTTCACGGTGCACCCGGCGATCCACCCGGCGACGGTCCATGTCCGCGGGCCCGCCGGCGGGCGCGTGCTCTGCACGAACAACCTCGCCGTGAGCGCGGGGCAGTCGGCGACGATCCCGATGACGAAGGTCGCGCTGCCCGGCGTCTCGTGCACGTTCACGTCGCCCGACGGGTTCACCTCGGCCAAGCGGCCGATCGACATCGTCGCCGGCAAGACGACCGACGTCGACTGGCCGCTGTAGCGGCCGCCCGCGCTTTGCGCCCGCTCGCCGCAATTCTCCCAACACGGCGTGGAATTCCGGTACATCCATGGCCCGCCGGGCATGGATCCGCGTCTTCCCCGAGTGCGTGACCGTGGGCGAGGCGCGCGCGTCGGCGTCGCGCTGGCCTTCGCGCTCGCCGCGCTCGCGTCGGCGCGCGTCGCCCGCGCGAACGACAACACCGCGTTCGACGCGGCGCAGTCGGCGTTCGACGCGGGCCAGTACGCCCAGTCCGAGAAGGCGTTCGGGCGCCTGCTCGACCCGACGAACCCGCCGTGCAGCACGACGGACCCGGGGCAGCCGTGTCACCTCGAGGCCGCCGAGTTCATCCGCCTCGCGCGCGCAGGGCGCGGCGCCGCGCTGGTCGTCATCGGCCGCGCGGCCGAGGCCGATCCGCTGTTCGAGGCGCTCTTGCTCGACGATCCGACGTGGCAGCCGAACGAGGCGCTCTTCCCCGAGCCCGCGCTCCGCGAGTTCCGCGTCGTGAAGCGCCGCCTCCAGCCGACGCTCGACAAGCTCATCCAGTCGCGCGTGACCGAGGGCTCGAAGCACCAGATCGACGTTCAGCGCGCGAAGGACGACTACGGGCGCTGGATCGCGAACCTCGAGCAGCAGGCGTCGCAGGAGCACCTCTTCCAGAAGAACTCGCGGCTCATCGCGCTCCTGCCCTTCGGCGTCGGCCAGTTCCAGAACGGCGATCGCAACCTCGGGTTCGTCGTGCTCGGCGCAGAGGCGGCGCTCGGCGGCGGGTCGATCGTCGCCGCC
>DASYCF010001242.1:0-4254 GCA_036500365.1 Byssovorax sp. | reverse complement strand
ACGTGCACGGGCGTGGCGACCATCGACCCGCGGGCGAGCCCGATGCGTGACGCCCACGCCGCGCCGCCCGTCCACGCGCTTGCGACCGGCGCCCTTTCGAGCTCCACCCCGCGGAGAGAACACGAAGCTCGATTGCGCCGCTTGTCGTGCCATCGATTGAATAGCATATATCATATTCGCGAAGAGTCAATGTCAATTAACGAGTATCCGCACCAGGTCCCACCGCCAATCATCCCTCCTCAACAGGTCGATTGCCGCACAAGCCCTGCCGCGACGCCCCCGCCGCCGCACCCTTTCCCCGCCTCTCTCCGGAAGCGCGGCCACCTTGCAACAGACATCAACAGCGGGCCGGGCGAACGCCCGGCATCAGCCACGCTCAGATAGGCCCGCGCGTTCGGCTCCGCGAAGTGACCCGCATTGGAGCCCGAGCCCGCACCCGCACCCGCACCCGCACCCGAGCCCGCACCTGAGCCGCGGACGACCCCGCGGTCCGCTTCAGAACTCGGCGCCGAGCTTCGCGTTGATCAGGGCTTGATCCGGCATCGCCTTGCCCGCTGCGTCGTCGAACGCGTGGCCGGGGAACAGCACGCCGGCCTCGACGCCGAACTGGAAGGTGACGCGCTTCTCGATGGGGACGCGGACGTCGACGCCGCCGTCGAGCTCGAGGCCGAGGTCGTGCTTCTTCGCGTCGCCGCCGTCGTAGTTCTTCACCGTGCCGAGCGCGCCGAACCGATAGGGGTCGACGAGATCCGCCGTCGTCTGCGCGATGACGAGGCCGGCCTTCAGATCGAGCCATTTCTTCGGTCGGAACGTCGCGCGCGGGTTCACGTACGCGGCGCCGAACACGCCGCCGTTCGAGGGCAAGAAGCCCACGCCAGGCGCCGCGCGCGCGACCAACCCCGGATCGCTCGCGTCGTACGCGGCGCGCGCCGTCTTCCACGCGAGCACTTGATTGAACAGCACGAGGCCGACGTGGTGGTTGGGGTCGAACGTGAAGCGCTTGGTCACGCCGTCATAGGGGTCCGCGTCGCCCGACGCGTACCCGAGCTCGACCTCGGTCACGAGCTTGCCGAACGCCTCCTCGAGGCCGGACATGCGGAGGACGCCGAGCGTCGCCGCGGCGCCGAACGAGCGCACCGACTCGTCGGTGTGGGCGCCCGTCGCGCTCGCCTGCTGCGTGTACGTGTCGCGGAGATAGTCGGTGGAGCCCACGATCCACGCGGCCTCGATCTGTCCGTAGATGCGGCCGAGCGGCATCGCGGGGACGGGCGCGTCGAATTTGCCGGTCGCGTCGACCACGCCGACCGTCAGCTGATCGGTGAAGGGCGTGAACGCGCCCGTGGCCTGCTCGTCGCGCGTCTGGTGGCGGATGACGCCGTAGACGCCCGCCTCGGCGTGCTTCGTCCGCCAGAGCGCCGCGAGCACCGCCTCGAGCGCCTCGTCCCCGTCCTCGATGAGGCGCGCGGTCGGGTCGGTGAGCACGAGGTCGGCGCCGAGCGCGATGACGAGCGGCGTACCCCTGCCGAGCGGCGTCGTCGCGAACAAGAGGCGCTCGACGATCGAGCCTCCCACGTTGTCGCCGAACATCTGCGGATGATCACCGTCGTTGGCGACGAGGCCCATGGCCCAATGCGAGCCTTGCTGGCCGAGCCGGAGGACGCCAATCGGAGATTCGTATTCCAGGTACAGCCAGCGCGGATAGACCCGGTAGAACTTCTGGTCGTCGAGCGGCTCGCGCGCCGTCGACACGTACTGCGTCACGTCGCCGAGGACGAGCCCGCGCGGGATGTCGATCTGGCCGACGAGCGAGAGCTTGTCTTTGTAGTAGAGCCGCGGATTGAGCCTGAGCCACGTGTAGAGGTAATCGTTCTGGCCGAGCGTCGTCGCGGTCGGCGCCGACGCGGGCGCCGTGAGCGGCAGCGTGGTGAGGGCGCGGAAGCGGAGCTCGAGCTCGCCGTGGAGCTGGAGCGCGAGCGCGTTCGCCAGCGCGCCGCTCCCCTCGATTCGACCCGTGTCGACGAGGTACTCGTCGCGCATCGTGAAGTCGTCCGGCTTCGCAGGCGGGGCCGCGCGCGCGATCGCGGGCGTGAGGGTCACCGCGCCGAGGGCGGCGGCGCCGACCGAGCGCGCGGCGCGTCGCAGCCGGGATCCAGGACGAGCGGCGGCGGGCGGCATCGAGGCGGCGCGAGGATAATGGAGGGCGCGCGCACGCGGATCCGTTTTTTCGCGCCCCGTACTAACGTGCGACGCGTGCACCAGCCCCGCGAAGCCGAAGCCGTCCTCGTCGGTCGACCCCTGTCGCTCGTCGCGCTCGAGGACGTCGCGCGCGGCAAGCGACCCGTCGCCGTCGACGACGAGACGCGCGCGCGGGTCGTCGCGTCGCGCGAGGCGATCGAGGCGATCGCGCGCGCCGGCGACGCGGCGCCCGCCGTGTACGGCGTCAACACGGGCTTCGGCGCGCTCAGCGAGACGCGCATCGCCGAGGGCGACGTCGCGCGCCTCCAGAAGAACCTCGTGCGGAGCCACGCGTGCGGCGTCGGCCCCGACATCGGCGAGGCGGAGGTCCGCGCGATGATGCTCCTCCGCGCCCAGGTCGTCGCGCTCGGCTACTCCGGCGTCCGCGCGAGCGTGCTCGACGCGCTGGTCGCGATGCTGAACCGCAACGTGACGCCGCGCATCCCCGCGCAGGGCTCCGTCGGCGCGTCGGGCGATCTCGCCCCGCTCGCGCACCTCGCGCTCGCGCTCATCGGCGAGGGCGAGGCGTCGTTCGAGGGTCGGCGCATGCCCGCGGGTGAGGCGCTCGCGCGCGCCGGCCTCGCCCCCGTCGAGCTCGCCGCGAAGGAGGGGCTGGCGCTCATCAACGGCACGCAGTTCATGACCGCGCTCGGCGCGCTCGCGATGTGCGACGCGCTCCGCCTCGCGACGATCGCCGACGTCGCCGGCGCGACGAGCCTCGAGGCGCTGAAGGGTTCGAAGCGACCCTTCGATCCGCGCCTCATGGCCGTGCGCCCGCACCCCGGCGCCGAGCGCTGCGCGTCGAACCTGCGCGCGCTCCTCGAGCACAGCGAGATCATGGAGAGCCACCAGAACTGCGGCCGCGTGCAGGACGCGTACTCGCTCCGCTGCATGCCGCAGGTCCACGGCGCCACGCGCGACTCCCTCGAGTTCGCGTCGCAGGTGCTCGCGCGCGAGGTCAACTCCGTCACCGACAACCCGACCGTGTTCCTCGACGAGCACGGCGAGAGCGATCTGATCTCGGGCGGGAACTTCCACGGTCAACCGGTCGCGATCGCGCTCGATCTCGCCGCGATCGCGTGCGCCGAGCTCGCGAACATCAGCGAGCGGCGCGTCGAGCAGCTCGTGAACCCCGCGCTGTCGACCGGGCTCACGCCGTTCCTCGCGCCGAACTCCGGGCTCAACTCGGGCTTCATGATCGCGCAGGTCGCGAGCGCGTCGCTCGTGAGCGAGAACAAGGTGCTCTGCCACCCCGCGAGCGTCGACTCGATCCCGTCGAGCGCGGGCCGCGAGGATCACGTGAGCATGGGCAGCATCTCGGCCCGCAAGCTCGCGCAGATCGTCGAGAACGTGCGCGGCTCGCTCGCCATCGAGATCCTGACGGCGTGCGCCGGCCTCGATCAGCGCCGCCCGCTCACGCCCGCGCGCGGCGTCGCGGCGGCGCACGCGGCGGTGCGCGGCGTCATCCCCGAGCTCGTCGACGACCGCCCGCTCTACGTCGACATCGAGCGCGTCGGCGGGATGATCCGCAGCGGCGACCTCATCGCCCGCGTCGAGGAGGCGGTCGGCCCGCTCGTCTGACGCGGGCGCGCGTCGGGCAGCGCGGCGTGGCCTGTAGGGCATCGCCGTCCGCGTCGTCGCCGTGCGCCCTCGTTGACGCTTTGGCCGGGGTGAGATACCCGTCTACCGGCGAGCAGCCCAAGACTTGAACCCGCCGAACGTGCGCTCGCAGCGCGGCGGACCACGCGTAATTCGGGCCCCTCTCCGGGCTGGGACATGACTCAAAGCGTCGCTCCGACCTCCCTCCTCGAGACCGATTCCGCGCTGCGCTCCGCCGCACCCCTCCCGCCCGCCGCCGTCCGCGCGCGGGAGGCCGGTGTGACGTGGGACAAGGAGGAGGTCCTCTTCTCCGCTTGCCAGGAGGACTCCACGATCGAGCTCGACGCGTTCGGCTCGCTCGAGGGCAAGCGCGTCGTCTGCATCACCGCCGGCGGCGGTCGCGTGCTGAACCTCCTCTTG
>DASYCF010001241.1:0-1816 GCA_036500365.1 Byssovorax sp. | reverse complement strand
CTGCGCTCGCCGATCGGCACCGATCGCGCGCTCGCCACCGTCGAGGAGCTCTTCCGCCACGTCGTCGCGAAGGACGCCGACGGGCTCACGCAGGTGTTCACGCGCGACGCCGTGACGGTCGTGCCGGGCGGCGGCGGCCCCGGCCCGACGTCGAACGCGATCGCCTGGTGGCAGATGCGCTTCGCGCGGCTCGACTACACGAAGCTCGCGGGCGCGCCGATCTTCCGCGCGGCCGACGCCGACGTCGCCCGCGGCGAGGCGTCGCTCCGCGCCGTGAACGTCGGGTCGATGCGCACCGAGAGGATCGCCGACGACGACGTCGTCGTGCACGCGCCCTTGCTCACGACGCATGCCGGCGCCGACCGCTTCTTCGGCGACGAGATGACCTTCTGGCTGCGTCGCGACGGCGACCGCTACAAAATCTATCGTGTCCTCGAGGACTTTCAGCTCAACTGACGCTGCCCTTCGCGCATGACTCGACACAAGATCGCGTTCGTCGGATCGGGCGGCGCCGTGCGCGGCATCGCGCACCTCGGCGTGCTCAAGGCGTGCGAGGAGCTCGGCCTGGCCCCCGAGATCTTCGTCGGCGCGAACGCGGGCGCGCTCGTCGCCGCCGCCTACGGGCAAGACATCCCGCTCGACGTGCTGCTCGATCCGTATCGCCTGCCGTGGCGGCGACGGCACCGCGGCCCGCGCCTCCACGCTTCGACCTTCCTCGGCGCGCCGAGCCTGCGCGACGTGTTCGACCCGGGCTACCTCGCGTCGGGCGCGTTCTCGCTCGAGCGCCTCGAGCGCTACCTCGCGAAGGCGCTGCCCATCAACGACTTCCGGCGCCTCTCGAACCCGGTGTTCGTCACCGCCGTCGACGTCGACAGCGGGCGCGGCGTCGTCTTCGGCCCCGGCCACGCCGATCAGGTGCGCGTGAGCCAGGCCGTCGCCGCGAGCTGCTGCTTGCCGGGCCTCTTCCGGCCGTTTCGCGTCGACGGCCGCTACTACATCGGGGGCGAGGTCGCGCGCACGCTCTCCGCCGATCTCGCGGTCGCCGCCGGCGCCGACGTCGTGATCCTCTCGAACGTCTATCGGCCCGAGGCGCGCACGGGCGACGCGCGCAGCGTCGCGCGGAGCGGCGCGCTCGCCGTCATGCGCCAGGCCCTCAACGTGCTGCACACCGAGAAGGAGCGCGGCGGCCTCGACGCGCTCGCGCGCCTCTACCCGCACGTCACCTTCCTCGAGATCGCGCCCGACGTCGGCCAGTTCGGCTACCTGAACCGCTTCTACGCGCGGCCGCTCGTGATGCGCGGCTACGCGACGGCCCTCCGCGTGCTCGCGAGCGCGAAGGAGCGCGGCGTGTTCGACGGACCGCCCGCCACCATCGCCAGCCTCAACTGAGGCGCGCGCAGCGGCCGACGCCGTCGGGCTCAGCCGGGGCGCGCTCGACCCGCGTCCGGGCGCTGGGAGGCGCACGAGGCGCGGATCGCCCGCCGCGACGCGAGCGGGTCCTCTGGAGCGGCAGGCCGACGAGCGTCGGAGCTGCGGCTATCAGGCTCCAGTGAACTTGGCGACGCGGACGGCCGCCGGGCGCACGACGCGGGTGGCGGTGCGGTAGCCGCGGCCGATCTCGTCGAGCACGACGTTGTCGAGCGCGGCGTCGTCGACCGGCGCGACGGCGACGGCTTCCATCATCGCGGGATCGAACGGCGCGCCGAGCGCGGGGATGCGCTCGAGGCCGTAACCCGCGAGGACGCGCTCGAGGCGCGCGCGGACGAGCTCCACCCCCTCGACGAGGACGGCGTCTCCAGCGTTCGCCGCCCCCTCC
>DASYCF010001240.1:0-2018 GCA_036500365.1 Byssovorax sp. | reverse complement strand
CGAGCGCGCGCGCCGTCTCGGTGAAGCCGCCCGCGCCGTCGCCTTTGAAGTAGCGGTCCTGGAACTTCGAGACGTCGTTGCCGACGAAGAGATCGAGCACGCCGTCGGCGTCGAGGTCGGTCGCGAGCACGCGGCCGCCGCGCGCCGCGATCGCGCTCGTGAGGTGCCGGCCGATGCCGCTCGCGCAGCCGGTGACGACGAACACCGCGCCGCGCACACGGTCGTCCTCGCGCCGTCCGTCGACCATCGCGCGAGCCTACCAGCCGAGGACACGAGCGGGCGTGAGCTCTTCGGTGGGCGCGGCGGGCAGGTCGCGCTAGACCCCGCGGCATGAGGGCTCGCTGGTCCGTGCTCGCGGCCGCCGCGCTGCTTCCGCTCGCCGTCGGGTGCGCGGGCTCGCAGGCGCGCGACGGCTCGATCGAGGCGATGCGCGACGCGGCCGACGGCTCGACCGACGGCGAGGTGCTCGGCCGGCTCGTGCTCGGCGAGATGTACGCGCCAGGCGGCGACGCGGGCCGCGCGATCGCCGCACGACGGCGGCTCGACGAGGCGGCGGCGAAGTCGCGCGGCATGTTCGCGTCGCTCGCGCGCTCGCTCGACGACGAGCAGCACGGCCGCTTCCGCGCGTCCGCCGACGAGGGGCTCGAGGCCATCGCGGCCGCGCGCACGAGCGGCGACCCGGACGCGCCGCTCGTCGGCTGGTTCGCCGCGAACCACACGCTGAACCTGCGCCAGGGCGTCGCGAACCTGTGGCCCCGCGCGAAGGACATCGTGAACGCGGCGATCGACCACCCGGGCAACCTCGGCTGGCGCGCGCGCAGCGAGCTCGTCGAGTGGTGGACGCTCGACGGCTTCCGCGACGACGCGGGCGGCGACGCGACGAAGACCGGCCTGCTCGACGCGGGCGCGCGCCGCTACGGCTGCGTGACCGAGGCGCGCATCGCGGGCCCGTTCGGCCACCTCGCCGCGAGCGATCACCGCGTGAAGTACGAGGCCGAGCGCCCCGGGCCGTGGCCCGCCATCTTCACGAAGGATCCGCGCCGCGTCGATCCGCCGCGCGTCCTCAAGGTGGAGCACTTCGGCTGCGGGCTCCACGCGACGAACGCGAACGGCAACGGCGTCTTCTACGTCGAGACGTACCTCGACGCGCCCGCCGAGCGCGAGGTCATCGTCGCGGTGCAGGGCGCGTTCTCGCTGCTCGTCGACGACGTCGAGGTGCTCACGCGCGACCCGAAGGTGTGGGGCATCTGGCCGCGGTTCGGCGCGCACGTGAAGCTCGCGCCGGGGCGCCACCGCGTGCTCGCGCGCATCGGCGGGCCCGACACGTCGATCCGCGTGCTCGCCGCCGACGGGACGCCCGCCGACGTGACGGGCTCGGCCGACGCGGCGCCGCCCTACACGACCGCGCCGCCCGAGCTCATGGCCGACGTGAACGCGATCGAGCCGTTCATGACCGCGCTCGGCGTGCCGCGGCAGGAGGGCGTGCCGAAGAGCGCGCCGCGGCCGACGAGCGATCCCATCTCGCGCATGCTCGCGAGCTACCTCGCCCACCTCGAGGGCCAGCACGACGTCGCCGCCGTGCTCATCGAGCCGCTCGTCAAGGACCCCGCGAAGGCGACGGGCCCCGCGCTGGCGCTCGCCGCCGGCTACTTCGACAAGGATCCGATCTACCCGCAGGCCGAGGCGCGGCACGCCGCGCAAGACGCGCGCGATCGCGCCGCGAAGAAGGACCCCGAGCTCTGGTGGCCGCGCCTCTGGCTCGCGCTCGACGGCCCCGACACGAGCCTGCCCGACATCGCGCCGAAGGTGCAGGCGCTCGCCGATCACTTCGTCGAGGTGCCCGCGATCTCGAAGGGCCTCGCCGCGATCTACGGGAAGGTCGGCTGGCACGTCGAGCAGGCCGCCGCCGTGAAGGAGGCCGCGCGCCGCTTCCCCGACGACGTCGAGGCGCTCGAGGCGCTGATGCACCTCTACGATCAGGAGGGCCGCGTGCGCGAGTCCGACGCGCTCGCGACGCG